>JBIKTO010000126.1:0-7007 GCA_044348065.1 Cyanobium sp. | reverse complement strand
CAGGAATGCCACCACCGAGGCGATGTCGTCGGGGTTGGCCAGGTGGCCGAGCGGGATGGCGGCGTTGAGCTTGGCCAGCTGCTCGGGATCGTTCATGGTCACGTTGTTGATCGGCGTGGCCACCGCACCGGGGCCGACGTTCACCATGTGGATGCCGTTCTTGGCCAGTTCCAGGCCGGCGGTGCGGGTCATCATCCGCATCCCACCCTTGGAGAGGCAGTAGACGGTGTTGTCCGGCATCGGCCAGTCCTCGTGCACCGAGGAGATGTTGATGATGCGGCCCTTGATGCCTTTGGCGATCATGTCCTTGGCCACCTGCTGGGTGGCGAAGAAGGCCGCCCGCAGGTTCACATTCATCACCATGTCGTACTGCTCGGGGGTGGTGTCGAGCAGCGAGGTGCGGGTTTCCAGGCCGGCGTTGTTCACCAGCACATCGATGCGCCCGTAATGGTCGATCGTCTCCTGAATCATGCGCTGCAGCTGATCCGGCTGGCCGATGTCGGCCTGCACGCCGATCGCCTGACCGCCGGCGGCGGTGATGGCGGCCACCATCGCCTCGGTGGCTTCCGGATGGGAGCGGTAGTTGATCGCCACGGCGGCGCCGCGGGTGGCCATCACCTCGGCGATCGACTTGCCGATGCCGCTGTTGGCACCGGTGATCAGAGCGACCTTGCCGCTGAGAAGGGTTTCGATGGAGCTCATGGCAGTCGCCCCGCAGCACGGGGACGCGGCAACTCCGGCAACCTAGGCAGACCGCCCGGGCCCGGCAACGAACGGCTGGCTCCCCACCGGCGCGGGCCGCCACAATCGTTCGATGGCTTGTCCACACATCCACAGCGTTGGCTTCACCTGCGCAGATGCCGAAGCTCTGGCCGGCTGGTTCGAGCGCTGGCTCGGCGCCCGGCGTCTGGCGGTCGTGGAGCACGACGCCGATGCTTACGGCACCCTGGTGGGGCTGCCAGGGGCGCGGCTGCGGCGGCTGATCCTGGCGCTCGGGGCGGAGCGGCTGGAGCTCACCGAGGTGCTCGCTGCGGGCCCGCACCGCCCCGGCCGGCCCGTGCCCGCCGATTCGCGCAGCAACGACCTCTGGTTCCAGCACATCTGCCTGGTGGTTGCCGACATCGACGCCGTGGCCCCCGCCCTGCAGCGACAGATCGCGGCCGGTGGCCTGCGGCCGATCTCCACGGCCGGCCCCCAGCGCCTGCCGGACTGGAACACCGCCGCCGCCGGCATCGTCGCCTTCAAGCTGCACGATCCCCAGGGCCATCCGCTTGAGCTGCTGCAGTTCCCCAGCGGCAAGGGCGACGCCCGCTGGCATCAGCCCGGCGCGGCGCCGGTGCTGGGCATCGACCACAGCGCCATCGGTGTCGCCGATCCGGCGCGCACGGCCCGCTTCTACGGCGATCTGCTGGGGCTGCGGCACGGCGGCGGCGGCATCAACCGCGGACCCGAGCAGGAGCGGCTCGATGGCCTGCCGGGCGCGCAGGTGCAGATCGATGCCTGGCGCCCGCCCGAGGGGATGGGGATCGAGGCGCTGGCCTATCGCATGCCCGCCGACGGCCGTGCGCAACCAGCCGATTTCCAGATCCAGGATCTCTGGCACTGGCAGATCCGCCTGGAGGTGAACAACCTCGAGTCCATCGCGGCGGGCGTGGAGGCCAGCGGCGGCCGCCTGATCTCCGCGGGCATCGTCGATCTGCAGGGCACCCTCGGGGATAACTGGCGCCGGGCGCTGCAGCTGGCCGATCCCGATGGCCACCGCCTGCAGCTGCTCAGCCGCTGACCCCCAGCCGATCCGCACTTCATGGCCGAGAGGGTGTGCAACGGGCCGAGCCTCCATAAGCTGCGGGGAAAACAGGGGCTTCGCAATGGACGTCACCGTGGTGGAGCTGCTGGTTCCCGCCCATCCCTCCACGATCAGCCAGGTGATGCTGCTGGTGCTGCGGGTGTTCACCGGCCTCTGCTTCATCCGCCATGGCTGGCCGAAGCTGCGCAACCTCTCCACCTGGGCCACGGCGATGAAGACGCCGCAGTGGCTCTGCTTCCTCTCGGCCTTCTCCATGTTCGGCGCCGGCATCGCCCTGATCCCGGGGCTGCTGACGCCGCTGGCGGCCCTGGCGATCCTGGTGTCGATGGGGTACGCGGTGGTGCTGGAGATCAGCTCCGGTTTCCCGTTCATCGCCCCGGATCCCTATCAGATTCCCGCCGGCGACTACGCCGGGCCGATGGGCATCGGCGAACCACCCAGCTGGGAGAAGGCCGCCATGTACGTCGTGATGTGCCTGGTGCTGATCGGCTGTGGTGGTGGCCTCTACTCGCTCGACAACCTGGTGATCGCTGATCTGCTGCGCTCCCTGTTCGGCTGACACACCGTCAGCCGTTCAGCTGGCCGGGGCCTCCACGCTCTCCAGGCCCACCTGCACATCCATGTGCTGATTGGGATGGCCGGTGATCAGCAGCGAGGAGCGCTCGCCGATGCCGATCGACCACAGCCATTTGATCAGCAGCGTGAAGCGGTTTTCCATCGCCGGCATGAAGCCCAGGTGCGCCACGCCCCAGAGCAGCCAGCCGAGCTTGCCCGACACACGCCAGCCGCGCAGATCCGCCACGGCGAACAGGGGGCCGATCATCGCCATGCTGCCCAGATCCAGCCAGCGGAACGGGGTGTGGGTCCGCCCCTGAACCTTCGCCAGGATGTCGTCGGCGACCCAGCCGCCCATCTGCACCGCCGGCCCTGCCATTCCGGGCAGCGGCTTGCCGTCGGCGGTGTGGCTGTAGCTGCAGAGATCGCCCACCACCCGGATCTCGGGATGGCCGGGGATCGAGAAATCGGGCTCCACCACCACCCGTCCGCCCTTGTCCACCGTGCAGGAGCTGCGCTCCGCCAGCAGCTTGCCCAGATGGGAGGCCCGCACACCGGCGGTCCAGCAGATCGTGGCCGCCTCCACCACCTGGTGCTGCGGCTCGCTGCCCTCCGCCCCCTGCACCGCGATCGTGACCTTCCCCGCTTCGATCGACTGCACCCTGCCCCCCAGCACCACCTCCACGCCGCGGCTGCGCAGGTATCCCTCGGCCGCCGCCGACAGGGATGGATCCATCGCCCGCAGCAGCCGGTCGCCCGGATCCACCAGCACGATACGGCTGTCGCTGGGATCCACCTGGCGGAAGAAGCGGCGGATGCTGTGCTGTGCCAGGGCGCTGAGGGAGCCCGCCAGCTCGCAGCCGGTGGGGCCTCCGCCGATCACCACCACCGACTGCAGGAAACGGCGGCGCGCTGGATCGGGGCTCTGCTCCGCCTCCTCCAACGCCGACAGCAGCCGCCTGCGGATCTCATCGGCGTGCTCGAGGATCTTCATCGGCGGCGCCGCGGGCCGCCACTCCTCGTGGCCGAAATAACTGCTGCCCGATCCGGTGGCCAGGATCAGGTGGTCGTAGCGAAAACGCTTGTCGTTGAACACCACCTCGCGGCCCTGCGGATCGAGATCACTCACCTCGCCCAGCAGCACCTGCACATTGGTGGCCCGCTCCAGCAGGTGGCGCAGCGGAATGGCCACATCCGCCTCGGAGACCAGGCCGCTGGCCACCTGATACAGCAGCGGCTGGAACAGGGTGAAGTTGCGCTTGTCGATCAGTGTCACCCGAATCGGTTGACCGGCCAGCGCCAGGGCGGCTTTCACGCCGGCGAAGCCTCCACCCACGATCACCACATGGGGCCAGGCGGTCATGGCCTCCAGCGGGGGCTGGAGTTCCAGAAAGAAGCGCTCCCGGGTCATGGCGGTGCATGCGGCGGTCTCGCCGTACCGTATCGGCCACCTGGAGACCCGTCAGGGATTGAGCTTCAGATCCAAACCGCGGCGAAGCATGGGCAGCGGTTTGCGGCAGGGATCCATCAGCATGGCGATCGGACATACGCGATCGCCTGTCTTGCAATCAACACAGGCAAAGCCCGGGATCAACGATGCCCTGCAAGCGAAATATATCGTCATGAAGTGTTGCTGGAGAGGGTGCCCACTGTCAGGGTGACAAAGCTACGGCCTGGGCAATGCTGGACCTGCTGCCACCACTCAATGATCACAATCTCCCCTGGATGGATACCATCCATCCGATTGTAGTCCACTTCGTGATCGCGATGGCCGTGATTTCGGTGGTCTTTGATCTGATCGGTGTGCTCACACGTCGGGCCAATCTGTTTGAGGTCAGTTTCTGGAATCTGCTCTTCGCCACCGCCGCCATCTTTGTGGCCATCATCTTCGGCCAGGTGGAAGCCGGCCTGGCAGAACCCTACGGGAGCGCCCGTGAGATTCTCAATCTGCACAGCACCCTCGGCTGGTCCCTCGCCGGTGTGCTGTCTTTGCTCACCGGCTGGCGGTATGTGATCCGCAGCCGCGATCCCCAGAGCCTGCCCTTGCCCTTTCTGGCGGCGGGCGGCGTTCTGGCACTGCTGGTGGCCGTGCAGGTCAGCCTTGGCAACAAGCTGATCTGGATCTACGGCCTGCACACGGTGCCCGTTGTTCAGGCGATCCGCGAGGGGCTGGTCTGATGGCGCTCCTCTACATCCCCAGGCCGCTGCCAATCGAGGAGTTGCACGATGCGCTCGGAGCGAACGGCCTGCCCTATGCGGTGCCGATCCACCCCAGCCTGGTTCATTTCACGATCGGGCTGTTTGTGATCGCGATCGCCTTCGATCTCGCCGGCTCGCTCTATCCCCTCGAAAAAAGGGTTTTCCGCTTCCTCGCCCTGCCGGTCACCCGCGCCGGCCTGCATGACGTGGGCTGGTACAACCTGCTGGCCTGCGCCCTGGTGACCTTCTTCACCGTGGCCGCCGGCTTCTTCGAGATGCTGCTGGCCGAGCCGATCGCCGGGGTCACCAGCACGATCGGCCTGCACGCCATGGCAACCATGCTCTGGCACGGCCTCGGCGGGGTGGCGATCCTGCTGGTGATCGTGGCCATGACCATCTGGCGTGGCTTTCAGCGCTTCGCCTGGCGCCGCGACATGGGCCGCCAGGTGCAGTGGCTTTACCTGCTGGTCGGCCTGGCTCTGTTCCTGGTGCTCGGGTTGCACGGCACCCTCGGGGCGGAGCTGGCCGCCGAGTTCGGCGTGCACATCACCGCCGACCAGCTGCTGGCCGCCGGCGCCAACCTCAGCGAAGCCCTGCCATGACCTCGCTCACGCCCAAGCCCGCCCGCCCCGTCGGCGCCATCGCCCTGATCGCCCTGGCCGTGGTGGTCAACCTGGCGATCAGCCTCTGGGTCCGCGCCCAGGTTCCCCACTGGCTGCCGGTGCAGGCCTCCAGCGCGGCGCCCCATGTCGATGGCCTGTTCGCACTGGAGACGGCGATCGGCATGTTCCTGTTCCTCGGCTGCCTGGAGGCGATCCTCTGGACCGTGCTGTTCAACCGCGCCGACAAGTACGACCTGGAGAACGGCGCCCCGATCGAGGGCAACTGGAATCTGGAGATCGTCTGGACGATCATCCCCTTCCTGATCGTGATGGCCATCGCCTGGCACACGATGGGCGTGAACGACACGCTCGCCACCCTCGGCGGCAAGGAACGGGTGAGCGGCGATCAGCAAGCGCTGCAGGTCGCGGGCCGTGCCGCCAGCGATCGGCCCGCGGCCATCGGACCGATCCAGGTGATCGCCCGCCAGTGGTCCTGGGAGTTCGTCTATCCCGATGGTGTGCGCAGCGCCGAATTGCACCTGCCCGTCGATCAACCGGCTCAATTTGAGCTGGTGTCTCTGGATGTGCTGCACGGCTTCTACATCCCCGCCTTCCGCCTCAAGCAGGACATCATCCCCGGCAGCGTTATCCGCTACCGGCTCACGCCGACGCGGATCGGCAGCTACCGGCTGCGCGATTCGATGTTCAGCGGCGGCTACTTCGCCAGCAATCAGACCAACGTTGTCGTGCAGAGCGAGGCCGATTTCAACAGCTGGCTCCGCCAGGCCGCAGGCCAGCCGCTCCGTGCCAGCTGGAATCCTGCGCATGAGCTGTATCGACGCCGGCTCAACCAGGGCGACCGCGGCTGGGCCGTGGTGCCGCCGGCGCCGCCGCCCCAGGTGAATGTGGGGCTGAATCCCCAGACCAGCCACGAAGCCTGATTTCCGCAGCCCTTTCTCCGATGTCATCCTCCATTCCCTACGACCCAGGCGTGCTGCGCTCCCCCCATCCGGTTCCCGGGGCGCCGGACAACTGGAAACGGTTTTTCAGCTTCAACACCGATGCCAAGGTGATCGGCATCCAATACATCGCTCTGGCGCTTTTTTTCCTGCTGGTTGGTGGCCTGCTGGCCATGATCATCCGCGGTGAACTGATCACTCCGGAGGCTGACCTGGTGGATCCCAGCGTCTATAACGGCCTCTACACAATGCACGGAACAGTGATGTTGTTCCTGTTCCTGTTCCCGGTGCTCAACGGCTTCAACAACCTCTTGATTCCCACCATGATCGGCGCCCCCGACATGGCCTTCCCGAAGCTGAATGCGATCGCCTTCTGGTTGTTTCCGCTGTTTGGCATCATCCTCATGGCCAGCTTCTTCCTGCCCGGTGGCCCCTCATCCTCGGGCTGGTGGGCCTATCCGCCGGTCAGCACCCAGAACCCGCTGGGCCATTTCATCAACGGCCAGTTCCTGTGGATCCTGGCGGTGGCGATCTCCGGCGTCTCCTCGATCATGGGCGCCCTCAACTTCGTGACCACGATCCTGCGCATGCGGGCTCCTGGGATGGGTTGGTTCAGGATGCCGATCTTCTGCTGGACGGCGGCCGCCGCCCAGATCATTCAGCTGGTGGGCCTGCCGGTGCTCACCGGCGGCGCCCTGATGCTGCTGTTTGATCTGAGCTTCGGCACCTCCTTCTTCCGGCCCGAAGGGGGTGGCGATCCGATGCTGTATCAGCACTTCTTCTGGTTCTATTCGCACCCGGCGGTGTATGTGATGGTGCTGCCGGTGTTCGGCATCTTTTCGGAGCTGTTCCCCGTCTATTCGCGCAAGCCGCTGTTCGGCTATG
>JBIKTO010000211.1:0-5326 GCA_044348065.1 Cyanobium sp. | reverse complement strand
CACGGCACCGCTGGGGGGGGCGTCCATCTTGACGGCGGCCACCGGGTCGGCCATCTGGTTGGCCTGGATGCAGGCGGGCAGGAACACGTACCAGGAGAGCAGGGAGGTGCACTGGGCGGTGCCGGCCTGGCAGCGACCCTCGGCGCAGATGTTCTGGGCACCGGTGTAGGTGTTGCAGAAATCCGCCAGGCGGAAATCGGTGGGCAGGGCACGCATGATGCCGGCCGAGGAGATCGAGCCGTCGGCGGCGTCCTTGATGATCGCGGCCCGCAGAGCCTGCACCGCGTAGGTGTTCATGCTCCAGTAGGGGAAGTAGCTCTTGGTGGCGTTCTTGAGGAACTTCACGCCGGCGTCGGAGTAAAGGAAGCGGGACACGCCCACCAGGTCGACGTCATAGGTCTTGTTCATGCCCTGGCGGACCTCGTCGGCCGTCCAGCCGGAGCGCTTCAGGCCGCCCTCCAGGCCACGGTCGGTGACCTCGCCGGTTTCCAGGAAGGTGTCCACGGCGCTCTGGTTGGTGGACCAGACGGCCCCGCCGGTGTTCCAGCGGATCGGCAGATTGTTGTCGACGGCGGCGGAGGCCGGCAGAGCGACGGCCGTGAGGGCCGTTCCCACGGTGAGACCGGCGAGCAGACGCTTGAGCACGGGGTTGGGTTTGGGTGACTTCTTTCGCAATGTAGCCATCACGCTCTGATCCGCCCACGGACGTTTTGCGGCGATCCAGAAGGAATCTCGGGCCCGCACGCCCGCCTCACCCAGGCTCCCCTCCCCCTTAGGCTCACAGCCCCCTGCCCCCGCGAGCGCCCATGGCCCTCCAGATCGGTGATCCCGCCCCCGACTTCAGCCTTCCCGACCAGGACGGTCAGATTGTCAGCCTGGCGTCGCTGAAGGGTGAGCGGGTGGTGCTCTACTTTTATCCCAAGGACGACACGCCGGGTTGCACCAAGGAAGCCTGCAATTTCCGCGATAACTGGAGCGCCCTCAGCGCCGCCGGCGTGCGCGTGTTCGGCGTCAGCAAGGACGATGCCGGCAGCCACGGCAAGTTCATCCGCAAATACGACCTGCCCTTCCCCCTGCTCACCGACGCCGACCCCTGCCCGGTGGCCAGCGCCTACGAGAGCTACGGCCTCAAGAAATTCATGGGCCGCGAGTACATGGGCATGATGCGCCACACCTTCGTGATCGATGCCGACGGCAAGCTGGAGCGCATCTACACCAAGGTGAAGGCCGAAACCATGGCCGATCAGATCCTCACCGATCTCGGCCTGGCCTGAACCGGCGCCAGGGCTGCCAGGCCCTCCAGCGCCAGGGCCGGCCGCAGGGCCAGCCGCCCCTCCAGGCCCGCCGCCGCCAACCGCCGCCGCAGCGGCCCCTCCAGGGCCGGCCCGTCGCCACCGGTGAGCAGCAGGCGGCAGTGCGGATCAAGGGCGCGGGCCTCTGAAAACCCCTCGGCCACCGCCGCCGCCAGGCCCAGCACCACGCCGCTGGCCATGGCCGCAGCCGTGGCGCTGGGCCAGGGATCAGGCGGTTCCGGCGCCGCCAGTGCCGCCCGCTCCGCGGGGTCCAGCGCCGGCAGGCTGGTGGTGCCCTCGGCCATGGCCCGCCACTGCAGGGCCACCCCGGCCAGCAGCCGGCCGCCCGCAAACGCCCCCTCCCGGTCGACCCTGGTGAGGCTGAGCACCGTGCCGGCATCGGCCACCAGCACCGCACCGCCAACGCTGCGCCAGGCCTGCCAGCCCGCCAGCGCCCGGTCGATGCCCAGCCAGGGCGGCGCCGCCCGCAGGGGCACGGCCGCCGGCGAGAGGCGCCGCGCCGCCGGCAGCGCCGCCCCCTCCGGCACCGCCCCCACCGCCGCCCAGGCCAGCAGCTGGGATCCCGCCTCTCCCACCGGCCCGCTGGCGGGGGCGCTGTGCCACAGGGCCAGCTCCGCTTCACCGCAGGGGGAGGCCCAGTGCCAGCGGCTGCTGCCGATCAGGAGCCAGCGCGCGGGCGGCGCCGCGCCAGAGGCCCCCGGGCTCACCTCAGATCCCCTCGCCCACGTGGATGCCGCACTCCTGCTTGAGGCCGCCGAAGCGGGTGGAGCGGCCGTTCACGCTGCCGTCGTCGGGGGCGCTGGTGTGCCAGTCCCCCACCGTGGAATAGCCCTGGGCGAACAGGGGATGCTGGGGCAGGCCGTTGTTCTCCATGTAGTAGTACACGTCCCGCGTGCTCCACTCAAGCAGCGGTCGCAGCGACCAGCGACCGCGCACCGGATCGAGCGGGCGCATGCTGAGGCGATGGTCGGTCTGGCCGCCGCGCACGCCGCTGGCCCAGCAGCGGGTGTTCAGGGCCGCCAGGGCCCGGTCGAGGGGCTCCACTTTGCGGAGGCGGTCGTAGAGCTGCAGATCTTCCAACCGGCCCGTCTCCCAGAGGCGGCCGTGGCGGGCCTCCATCCGGGCCGGGCTCAGCTCGGCCTGCACCACCTGCAGGTGGATCGGCAGCAGCTTCAGCAGTTGATCGGCGTAGTGATACGTCTCGGCCGGCAGATAGCCGGTGTCCACCCACAGCACCGGGATGCCCGCACCTCCGAGGCTCTCGCCCAGGCGGCTGACCATGTGCAGCAGCACCGCCGACTGGATGCCGAAGCTGGTGGTCATCACCAGACCGTCGCCGAAGGTGTCGTACGCCCAGCGCAGGCGTGCTTCGGCCTTCAGCGGGCTCAGCTCCGCCCGGGCCCGCTCCAGATCGAGGGGTTCCCCGCGCCGGTCGCGCGGCAACTCCTCCGCGGCGGGCTCGGACCCTGGGCCGGCCGCCGGGCTGGTGGGACTGCTGGGAAGAATCGTGGCCGAGGGGGGCACCATGGATCCATCATCGCCGCTGACCGGGGACCCTGGATAGGGTTTGCACGGAATGCTCGCCTCCCACCCCGTCGCCCACCCCCAGCCCTGAGCCAGAGCCCCCCCCTCTCCGTGTCGCCGCCGGAATCCGCCCACACGGCCGCCGCTGCGGCGGGCTCCGCTGACGGCCCTCAGCCCGTGGTGATCGTCGGCGGTGGCTTCGGCGGGCTCTACACCGCCCTGGCCCTGGCGGAGCAGCGCAGCCACCCTTCGATCCTGCTGATCGAGCCGAATCCGCGCTTCGTTTTCCTGCCCCTCCTCTATGAATTGCTGAGCGGCGAGCTGCGCAGCTGGGAGATCGCCCCCCGCTACGACGACCTGCTGGCGGGCCGCGGTGTGGCCTGGCTGCAGGACCGGGTGGAGGCGATCGATCTCAGGGGGCGCAGCCTGCGCACCGCGGCCGGCCGCCGCATCCCCTGGGGTCAGCTGGTGCTGGCCTGCGGTGGCGAGGCCGACGATTTCGGCATCCCCGGCGTTCAGCGCGCCGCCCTCGGCTTCCGCTCCCTCATCGATGTGGAGCGCCTGCAGGATCTGGTCGGTCGGCTGCGGCGCGAGCGGCGGCCCCTGCAGCGGCTGGCGATCGTGGGGGCGGGGCCCACGGGGGTGGAGCTGGCCTGCAAGCTGGCCGATCTGGCGGGTGACAGCGCCCTGGTGGAGTTGATCGAGCAGGGGGAGCAGCCACTGCCCCACAACCGCACCTTCAGCCGCGAGCAGGCCCTGCTGGCCCTGCAGCGCCGGGATGTGCGCCTGCGCACCCGCACCCGCGTGACGGCCGTGGAACCCGACCGCCTGCACCTGATCACCCGCCCGGGCGGTGCACCGCCGCCGGGCAGCGAAGCGGTCGAGGAGCGGCTGCCGGTGAGCGGCGTGATCTGGACCGCCGGCCTGCGCTTCCGCCCCCCCCTGCTGGAGCCGGAACCGTCCCGCGATGGCCGCGGCCGCCTGCTCTGCCACGCCGACCTGCGCCTGCGCGGCCACGACGACGTGTTCGTGGTGGGCGACCTGGCCAATCTCCCCGGCCCGGAGGACGACGACCCCCTGCCCAGCACCGCCCAGGTGGCCTTTCAGCAGGCGCCCATCGCCGCCGCCAACCTGCTCAGCGCCCAGGCCGGCGAGCCGCTGCAGCCTTTCCGCTTCCAGGAGCTTGGCGAAATGATGAGCCTGGGGGTGGGGGAGGCCAGCCTCAGCGGCCTCGGCCTCAACCTCGCCGGCCCGGCCGCCTACCAGCTGCGCCGCCTCGCCTACCTCGCCCGCCTGCCCCGCCGCTCCCTGCAGCTGCGGGTGGCCGCCGGCTGGCTGGCCGACTGGAGCCGCCCCGCCGGAGCCCCGCCGTGAGCGCCGCGGTCTGGCCCCGCCCCCGCGCCCTGCTGCTCGATGCCATGGGCACCCTGATCACCCTGCGCCAGCCCCTGGGGATCACCTACGCCGACGTGGCGGCCCGCCATGGCCTCCGCGCCGAGCCCGAGGCGATCGGCCGGGCCTTCGCCCGCCTCTACCCCGAAGCCCCGCCCCTGGCCTTCCCCGGCCTGGCCGAGGGGGCGCTGCGCCAGGCGGAGATCGGCTGGTGGGGCCGGCTGATCGACGCGGTGCTGCTGGCCAGTGCCGGTGTCGCCGCGCCGCCGGCGTTGCACGAGCAGTTGTTTGAGGCCTTCGCCGATCCGGCCCTCTGGCGGGTGTACGACGACGTGCCGCCGATGCTGGAGCGCTGGCGGGCGGCCGGCTTGCGGCTGGCGGTGGTGAGCAATTTCGACAGCCGCCTGGCGGGTCTGCTGGCCGGCCTGGGGCTGGCGGAGCGCTTCGCCGCCGTGGTGGTCTCCAGCCGTGCCGGCGCCGCCAAGCCCTCCCCCCGCCCCTTCCAGCTCGCCCTCGAGGCCCTGGGGGCCACGGCTGCCGAGGCCTGGCATGTGGGCGACAGCCCGGAGGATGAGGCCGGTGCCCGGGCGGCGGGCCTGCGCTGCCTGCTCGTGCGCCGCCCTTGAGGCAGGGGGTCCTGGCCGGGCGCACCGCGGGGCTGCGACCAGCCGAGCGGCGCCGGCTGGAGCGGATCTGCCACCGCCGCCATCCCGGCGATGCGGTGGCCGATCGCCTCACCCTGCAGCGGCTGGCGGAGGAGGCCCGCGACCTGGAGCTGCCCCTCACCCTCGTCGTCGACGGCCGGGGGCTGTGCCGGCTGCTCTGGGTGGGGGATCTGGAGGCCTCGGGCCAGTTGCTGGAGCGCCTCGGTGGCTCCGAACGGCGCCGCGGCGGCGAGCTGCGGCTGCTCACCTGCTGCGCCGCCGGCGGCCGCACGCCCCAGCTGCGGCCGGGCCCCCGCGAGGCGGTGCTGGGGCTCGACCTGGAGCCGCGGCTGTGGCTGCGCTGGCCGCCCCAGGCCGGCGCCGGCGGCCGCTGGCCCGCCGCCCTGTTCGTGCCGGCGGGCGACGGCCAGGGGGGCTGGAGCGCCGCCGTTG
>JBIKTO010000125.1:0-7026 GCA_044348065.1 Cyanobium sp. | reverse complement strand
GATCCCCGCATTCCGGAGATCCTGGCGGCCCTCTCCCCCGGCGGCACGGTGCTGCTTCAAGCCCCGCCGGGGGCGGGCAAAACCACCCGTGTGCCGCTGGCCCTCCTCCAGAGCCTGGGGGAGGCCGAGGGCATCCTGATGCTGGAGCCCCGCCGGCTGGCGGCCCGGGGAGCCGCGCAGCGGTTGGCAGAAAGCTTGGGGGAAAGCGTGGGAGGCCGGGTGGGCTACTCCGTTCGACTTGACTCCCGCACCTCCCCGGCCACTCGGTTGGAAGTGCTCACCGGGGGGCTGTTCCTGCGTCGCCTGCAGGCCGATCCAGCGCTGGAGGGAGTGGCGTGCGTCATTTTCGACGAGTTCCATGAGCGGGCGGCGGAGGCGGATCTGGCCCTGGCCCTCACTCGCCAGGCCCGCGCCCTGCTGCGCCCCGATCTGCGGCTGCTGCTGATGTCGGCCACCCTCGACCTGGAGCCCCTGGCGGAGCGCCTGGACGGCGCCCGGGTGATCAGCAGCGAGGGCCGCAGCCATCCGGTGGAGGTGCGCCACCAGCCACCGCGGGCCGAGGAGTCCCTGGAGCGCCAGGTGCTGCGCGCTCTGGAGCAGCACTGGCTGGCTGAGCGCGGCCCCGGTGAGACCGTGCTGGTGTTCCTTCCGGGTCAGCGGGAGATCCTCAGCTGCCTGCGCCGGATCGAGGAGCAGGCCTGGGCTGCCGATCTGGAATGCTGCCCCCTGCACGGCCAGCTGCCGCTGGCGGAGCAGCGGCGGGCGATCGAACCGGCCCGGGGTGCCGCCGGCAAGCTGGTGCTCACCACCTCCATCGCCGAGAGCTCGCTGACGATCGCGGGGGTGCGGCTGGTGATCGACAGCGGCCTGAGCCGGGTGAGTCGTTTTGATCCGGGCACCGGCATGGACGCCCTGATCACCGTGCCGGCCAGCCAGGCCAGTGCCGAGCAGCGGTGCGGCCGGGCTGGTCGCACCGGCCCGGGCCGCTGCCTGCGCCTCTGGTCGCCGGCGGAGCAGCAACGGCGCCCGGCCTTCCATCCCCCGGAGCTGCGGGAGGTGGATCCGCTGCCGATCGCCCTGCAGCTGGCGGCCTGGGGCAGCCCCCTGGGGGACGACCTGCCCTGGCTGGAGCCGCCCCCGCCGCTGGCCCTGCGGGAGGCCCGCCAGCTGCTGGAGCTCCTGGGGGCCCTCGATGACGCTGGCGGCCTCACCCCTCACGGCCGGGAGATGGCCGCCGTGGGCCTGCATCCGCGGCTGGCCCACATGTTGTTGCGGGCCCGGCAGCGGGGCTGGCTGGAGCCCGCCACCGCCCTGGCGGTGCTGATCAGCGAGCGGGATCCCCTGGAGCGCCGCCTAGTGGGCTCAGATCTGCTGCGGCGGATCGACTGGCTGCGCGCCGGCGCGGCCGGTGCCCGGGCGCCGCTGCGCCAGTTGCAGGCCCAGCTCCGCCGCCAGGTGGAGCCCCGCTCCCCGGGCCGCCCCGGCGGCGCCCCGGCCGCGGCAGCGGAGCCGGAGGCGTGGGTGGTGGCGCGCCTGCTGGCCTGGGCCTTTCCGGAGCGAATCGCCCTCCGGCGCGGGCAGGGGGCGGGCCGTTTCCTGTTGCGCTCCGGCCGCGGCGCCTGGCTGCCGGCGGACGACCCCCTGGCGGGTGAGGAGGCCCTGGTGGCCGCCAGCCTCGATGGCCAGGGCCGTGAGGCCCGGGTGCTGCTGGCCGCGCCCCTGCCCCGGGGGCTGTTGGAGCAGCTGGCCGCCGAGCAGGGTCGGGTGGAGCGACGCGCCTCCTGGGATGGGGCCGGCGAGCGGGTGCGCTGCGAGCGGCTTTTCTGCCTCGGCGCCCTGGTGCTGGAGCGCCGCCCCTGGGATGGGGGCGACGGCGAGGGACCGGAGCCGGCCCAGGTACGGGCGGCCCTGGCGGAGGGGCTCGTCCGCCTGGGTCTGGAGGCCCTGCCCTGGTGCCGCCGCTCGCGCCAGCTGCAGCAGCGCCTCGCCCTCGCCCACCAGCATCTGGGCCCGCCCTGGCCCGCCCGCGACCGCGCCAGCCTGGCCGCCGATCCTCTGGCCTGGCTGGATCCCCAGTTGGAAGGCCTGCGCAGCCGCCAGGATCTGCAGAGCCTCGACCTGATCGAGGCCCTCTGGGGCGATCTCCCCTGGGATCAGCGACGTCAGCTCGACCTCTGGTTGCCGGAGGCCCTGACGGTGCCATCCGGTCGGCTGGTGCCGATCGACTACAGCGGTGAGCAGCCGGTGCTGGCGGTGAAGCTGCAGGAGATGTTCGGGGCCACCAGCACGCCCTCCCTGCTCGAGGGTCGACTGCCGCTCACGGTGCACCTGCTGGCCCCGTCGGGGCGGCCGGCGGCGATCACCCGCGACCTGGCCGGATTCTGGATGGGCGGTTACGCCGAGGTGCGACGGGAGCTGCGGGGCCGCTATCCCAAGCACCCCTGGCCGGAGGATCCGCGCACGGCGCGGGCCACGGCGCTCACCAAGGCCCGGCTGCCCTAGGAGCCGGGGGCGACCCTCAGGCTGCCGATCTCCGCGGCCAGCTCTCCGAGCAGGGGCCCGAAGCCGAAGTGCAGCAGACCCTCCAGGATGCCTTCGCAGCCTTCGCCGAGGGCGCGGTAGATCCCGGACAGCCGCGGCAGGGCGGCCAGCAGACCCGGCTCGGCGTTGGCCACCATCACCCCGTTCAGGCCGGTCTCGAACATCGCCAGATCGTTGAGGGAATCGCCGGCGGTGACCACCTGCTCGGCGCCGATCTCCAGCCACTCCAGCAGCCGCAACAGGGTGCTGCCCTTGTTCACGCCGGCGGGAAGCACATCGAGGTAGCGATCGCCGGAGATCAGCCAGTCGACGCCATGGCCCTCCAGCGCCGCCAGGCGGGCGGGATCCAGGGCGTTCCGGTCGAGGATGTCGTAGGCCAGGCGTCGATCGGCGCTGATCGGCTGGGGGGAGAGGCCGGGCATTCCCGCCAGCAGCGGCAGCACCCGCTCGGCTCTGCCGCGCCAGAGCGCCTCAATCGGATCCACCGCCAGGGGCAGCGGCTGGAGGCTGGTGCCACAGGCCACGGTGCAGCCCACATCGCCGATCACCAGGTGGGGAGGCCGCAGCCCCATCTCCCGCTCCACCTCCAGCAGGCGGGCCACGGAGCGCAGATCCCGGCCGGTGCTGTACACGAGCAGCACCCGCTCCCGCTCCGCCTCCAGCCAGTCGTAGAGCAGCCGGCGCCAGCGCGGTGGACCATCCAGGAGGGTGCCATCGAGATCACTCACCAGCACCAGCTGCGGCTGGCGGGGCAGGGCACCGCCCAGCTGCGCCTGCAGGCGAGGCCGCGAATGGAGCTGACTCGCCATCGGATCCAGCGCGGCTTGGCGCCGCATTCTGGCCCCCCTGGCCGCGGCGCGGCCTAGGGTGAATCCTGGCCTGCTGCGCGGTGCCTTGGCTCCTCTTTCCACCCCGTCACCGGCCCCGGCGCCCCGCTGGTTCCCCAGCAACCGGCGGGATGGCTCACGCCTGCTCAGCACCGCCCTCGTGATCGGCGGAGCCGGCCTGGTCCGCTTCGACCACCCGATCGGCCGCATCGTCGCCCTGGCGGCGGGCCTGATCAGCCTGTTCTGGTGGTTGCAGTACCGCCGGCTGACGCACTGAGAGCCTGTCCACCGTGCGCTCCAGCCCTACGGCCACCGCCGCCCGCCTGAGTCCGGAGGGCCTGCCCCGCTACAGCGTGCGGGAGCTCAACGAAGCGATCGGCGCCCTACTGGAGCGGGGGTTCGCGCCCCGCTTCCTGATCGAGGCCACCGTGAGCCGCCCGCAACAGAAGAAGGGCCATCTCTGGCTCACCCTCAGCGATGGCGAGGCCTCCATCTCGGCGGTGATCTGGGCCTCCACCCTGGCCCGGCTCAGCTTCATCCCGGAGGAGGGAGACGGCGTGGTGGTGGTGGGCAAGCTGAATTTCTGGGCCGCCCGCGCCACGCTCACGGTGCAGGTGCTCGACCTGCGCCCCGGTCTCACGGCGGTGCTGCGCCAGTTCGAGCGGGTGAAGGCCCTGCTGGAGCCGGAGGGTTTGTTCGCTCCGGAGCGCAAGCGGGCGCTGCCCCTGATGCCGAGCCGTATCGCGCTGCTCACCAGCGTGCCCAGTTCGGCCCTGGCCGACATGCTGCGCACGGCGCGGGAGCGCTGGCCCGCCACCGATCTGCTGGTGGTGCCGATCCCCGTGCAGGGGGCGGTGGAGTCGCGGATCGTCGCCGCCGTCACGGCCCTCTCGGCCCGGGCCGCCGCCCTCGGCCTCGAGGCCCTGGTGCTGGCCCGCGGCGGCGGCAGCCGCGAGGATCTGGCGGTGTTCGATGGCGTGGAACTGGCCCGCTGCCTGGCCGCCTGTCCGGTGCCGCTGATCTGTGGGCTGGGCCACGAAGACGACACCACCATCGCCGATCTGGTGGCGGACCACCGGGCCGCCACCCCCACCGCGGCCCTTGTGGCCCTGTTGCCGGATCGTCAGGCGGCCCTGGTGGAGCTGGACCGCAGCCGCTCCCATCTGCGCCGGCTGCTGGCCCTGCGCCTGCAGGCGGCCCGCCAGCAGCTGGGCCAGCAACGGGCCCTGCTGGCGGCCCTCCATCCGGCCCGACTGCTTGAGCAGCAGCGCCGCTGGCTCAGCCAGCAGCGGCGCCTTCTCCAGGCTCTCTCCCCCCAGCACCTGCTGGAGCGGGGCTTCAGCCTGATCCGCGACCGCCAGGGACGGCTGGTGCGCTCCCTGGCCCAGCTGCGTGCCGGAGAGTCGATCGAGGTGCAGATCGTCGACGGCCGGCTGCGGGCGGTGGTGGAGCAGCTGCTTGCCGATCCCACCTCCAGCTCCTGATTCCCCGATTCGCCCATGGCCCGCCCCCCCCGCTCCGCCCCACCGCCCCCGGCCGCCGCCGACCCTCCGGACGACGGCGGTGCCGCCGAGCTCAACTACCGCCAGGCCCAGACCGCCCTGGAGCTCACCCTGGCCGAGCTGCAGACCCGCGATCTGGATGTGGAGGCGATGGCTTCCCTGTATCGCCGGGCCCAGGCCTACGCCGACCGCTGCGAGACCCTGCTCGCCCAGGTGGAGCAGGAGGTGATGCAATGGGACCCGGACCAACCCGACCTGCCGCCCCAGTCGTTCCAGCCATGAGCGAATCGCCTTCCGCCGCCCCGGCCGCCACCTCGCCGCCCACCGCGGCCCAGGCCCCCCTGGGGCCCCTTGCCTGGCTCTATCTGGCCCTGGCGGTGGCTGGCGGCGTGCTGCCCTGGCTGGCCAATCTTGATTTTCTGCGCCAGCACGGACCCAGCTTCGATCTGGCGTTGTTCGTGGGCCAGGCGAACGCCAACCCCGCCGCCCAGTCGCTGTCCCGCGACCTGGCTGTGGGGGCCACGGCGGTGACGATCTGGATGGTCAGCGAGAGCCGCCGGCTGCGGATGCGCGGCCTGATCTGGGTGCTGCTGAGCTGTGTGACGATCGCCTTCGCCTTCGGGGCTCCCCTGTTTCTGCACCTGCGCGAGCGACGCCTGCGGGAGCTGGCGGCGGCGGTGCCAGCCCAGCCCTGAGGGGGCCGGAACAGCCCTGAAGGGCGGGTTCAGAGCCGCCGGGAAGCGTCCCCGGGATCGTTCTCCACATCGGTGGCTTCCACGTTGATGGTCACGTTGCGGGGATCAATGTCGACTGAACCGCGGTTGGAGTCGCCGCCGTGGCCGGGGTCCAGCAGGGTGCCGCAGGCGGGGCAGACCGGCTGGCCGAGGCTCGCGGTGCCGCAGCTGGGGCAGGTGCGCAGGCGCCGCTGGAGGAGTTGCCAGCCGATCAGGGCCGCCCCGCCCGCCAGCAGGGGCAGCAGCAGCAGGGTGAGGGTGAGACCGCCGATCAGATCGAGCAGCAGGCGCCCGATGGGGGTGGGTGCGAGCAGCAGCAGGGCGAGCAGCAGCCAGAGCCAGGGGGAGGGGCGACCCATCAGCGCTGGAAGCGGCGGTCGTTCTCGAACCACCGCTCCAGGGCCGCCATCGCTTCGATGCCCAACCAGGCCAGCACAAGGCTGGCCACCAACCAGGCCGCCACCGCCACCAATCCGATCAGCACGGGCGTGAGGGCCAGAAGGGAGAGACCGGCCAGCACCAGGGCCCCCACCGCCGCACAGGTCAGCACCAGGACCCCTGGAACGGAGCGGAGCGAGAGGGAGAGCTTGGCCATGGCGCCCATGGAGAATCTCACCCATCCTGCCCCCGCGGCGGCACGGCTCAGAGGCTCGGGAGTGTGGATCGCCACCCCTGGGAGCGTCGGGCCAGGCTCAGGCCCAGGCACTGGCTGTAATAGAGGATCACCCCCACCAGCCAGACCCACAGGGTGAGCACCAGCACGCCGCCCACCACGCCGTAGGCCTGGAAGCGCAGCCCCAGGGCCACCAGCGAGCGCCCCAGCAGAAGATTGAGCAGGGTGAGCGAGACGCTGAGCAGCAGGGCCCCGGGAATCAGCGGGCGCAGGGGAATGCGCCTGGAGGGCAGAAGCCAGAGGAACAGGAGGCTGACCCCGAACGCGAGGATCAGCGAGAGGGTGAGATCCACACCCAGCGAGACGCGGCCCAATCCCTGCAGGGAGGGAGGCAGGCCGGCCATCAGCCAGCTGCGCAGGTGACGGGAGCCGAAGAAGCGCACGTGGCTGACCAGTTGGTCCAGGCCGATCATGAGCACCACCAGCAACAGCAGCACCAGGCTTTTCAGGCGCAGGAGCAGGAAGCGACGCACCACGTGGCTCCAGGGAAGATCCTGCAGACCGGCGGGGCGGTTCCACCAGATGCGATCGGCACCACGCTGGAGGGTGAGGTAGATGTTGCTGGCGCTCAGGCAGAGCAGGAGAAGGCCCAGCAGCCCGGCCCCTGATCCCTGATGGGTGAAGCGCTGCAGGGTGGTGGCAAACAGCTCGACCCCAGGGCTGGGAAGCACCTTGGCCACCAGATCGAGCAACCGTTGCACCAGTTCGCGGTCATTGCCGAGCACCCGCGAGGCGAGGGCCAGGGCGAT
>JBIKTO010000124.1:0-7034 GCA_044348065.1 Cyanobium sp. | reverse complement strand
ACAGTCTGAAGGGCAGTTTCTGATTTATCAAACTGAAGATGAAAAGCTGAAGATCGAGGTTCGCCTGGAAGCTGAGACCGTCTGGCTGAGTCAGCAGCACATGGCCACGCTCTTTCAGACCAGCAAGCAGAATGTCAGCCTGCATCTCCGCAATATCTTCGTCGAGGGCGAATTGCGCGAAGCTTCAGTTGTCAAGGAATCCTTGACAACTGCCGCTGACGGGAAGAGTTATCGCACCAAGCTTTATAGCCTCGATGCCATTATCTGCGTTGGCTACCGCGTCAAGAGCGCCATTGCCACTCGCTTTCGCATCTGGGCCACCCAGAAACTGCGCGAGTACATTGTCAAGGGATTTGTCCTTGACGATGAGCGCTTAAAGAATCCTGATCAGCCCTTTGACTACTTCGATGAGCTACTCAGGCGGATTCAGGACATCCGCACGTCCGAGCGCCGCTTTTATCAGAAGATTACAGACATCTACGCGACCAGCATCGATTACGACCCAACCCAACCGGAGAGTATAGAGTTTTTCAAAACGGTGCAGAATAAAATGCATTGGGCTGTAACCGGCCAAACAGCGGCCGAGATCATCCACTCGCGTGCTGATAGCAAGCAACCCAACATGGGGTTGACAAATTGGCGCGGCGCTAAAGTTCGCAAGCAGGATGTTAGTATTGCCAAGAACTACCTTAGCGAGGAAGAGCTAGCTTCCCTGAATAACCTCGTCGAGCAGTATCTGATCTTTGCTGAGGGTCAAGCCATGCGCAGGGTCCCGATGCATATGAAGGACTGGATTACAAAGCTGCATGGCTTCTTAACGCTGAACGATCGCGCTGTCCTGACCCATGCTGGCAAGGTGTCCCATGAGCTTGCCAAAGAGATCGCCGAAGCGGAGTATGATAAGTTTCATGCCGTGCGTATCCAACAAGCCGATCTGATTGGCAATGGTTTTGATAAGGCCATAATGCAACTTCCGCAAGCCAAGCCGAGAAGAAGAGGAGGCAAGTCATGAGATTGGATAGACTTGATGCCCAGGCCAGGGAGCTGGAGGCGACGATTGCCGCGAACGTGGCGGGGATTCTGGAGGTTTAGGAGTGGAGCTAACAACTCTTGGCGAGATCATCAGCTTGCAACGCGGATATGATCTGACTGAATCGCAAAGGCGACCTGGCGCGGTTCCTGTGGTTGGCTCTGCTGGTATCCATGGCTTTCATGACACGGCAAAGGCGAAAGGGCCAGGTGTTGCACTTGGCCGCAGTGGCGCGTCTTTTGGCAAAGTCTCGTATATTCGTGAAGACTATTGGCCTCACAATACGACAATATTTGTTACCGACTTCAAGGGCAATGATCCGACGTTTGTCCGTTATCTGCTTGAGAGTATCGACTTCTCTTCGCTTAACTCAGGAAGTGCTCAGCAGTCCTTGAATAGAAATTATGTTTACACTGTGCAGGCTCCAAAATTTCCTCTGCCAATCCAACGCCGCATCGCCGGCATCCTCTCCGCCTACGACGACCTGATCGAGAACAGCCAGCGGCGCATCAAGATCCTTGAGGAGATGGCCCGCCGTCTCTACCGCGAGTGGTTTGTCCACTTCCGCTTCCCTGGCCATGAGGACTGCCGGCTTGTGGAGTCGTCGCTGGGGGAGATTCCGGAGGGGTGGGAGGTGAAGAGACTCGGGCAGGTTGCCGAATTGAACTATGGCAAGGCCCTGAAGAAGGAGGAGCGGTGCGATGGTCCATTTCCTGTATACGGGTCGAGCGGACAGGTCGGTACACATGAGAGCAGTCTGACCAAGGGGCCAGGCATTATCGTCGGGAGAAAGGGGAACGTCGGCAGCGTCTTCTGGTGCGAAGATGATTTCTTTGTGATCGACACCGCCTACTTTGTGACTTCCGCGCTCCCTTTGCGATTCCTCTATTACCTCCTCCCAACCCTAAACTTCATCAATAGTGACGCCGCCGTGCCGGGGCTTAGCCGCAACCAGGCTTATGGCTTGGAGATTAGTGTTCCACCTGCCGCTCTCCTTGAGTCGTTTTGCGAGTTGGCCGATGTTTTTGAGGGGCATGCTGTTCTACTACCCAAGCAAATCCAAAATCTCCGCCACACCCGCGGCCTACTCCTCCCCCGCCTGCTCTCCGGCCAGATCGACGTGGAGGCACTACCCGACCCCAACGCAACCGCAAACGTCCTGCCTGAAGCAGCCGACTCCCTGAGCTGATCCCGATGATCCCGCAGGTTGTCGAAGTCAAACCCCTCCCGAACTTCCACCTCTGGGTGCGCTTTCTGGATGGCACCTCAGGCACGGTGGATCTATCGCAGGAGCTGTGGGGGCCCATGTTTGAGCCCCTGACTAATCCCGATGTCTTCGATCAGGCGAGCGTCGATCCCGAGCTGGAAACGGTCGTCTGGCCGAATGGCGCCGATCTCGCGCCTGAGTTTCTCTATGGAGCTGTGCAAGGGCAACGGCCCGGCGTTGGCTGATCCAATCAACGGCTGGCCTCAGCTGGGTTGGAACACCAGGCAACACCGATCGGGTTGATCTCGCTTTGTCGTCTTGAGATTGCTTCCAGCGCGGGCTCACTGCCGCCCAGGCGTGCCAGGGCAGAGGCGCTCTCCCGCTGCTCCGCGGCAGTTCCCTGCTCTGCTGCCCGATGGTCGGGTGTGCTGGGTGGCTGCTTGGCTGTCATGGCTACCCACGACTCTCGATCAGTAAGCTAGAGCCAACTGCGGCAGCCGGGATTCTGATGCTCCACCACCCTGCCAGCCGCTGGGATGGTGGCATCGTCAGGTTATGCGTTGAGCGCATAGCTGGCTTCCTCTCCACCCGTTTGCGGCTCCCCATCTCCGCCTTTCGGAGCTCCGGCTCTGGTGGCTCCACCACCCGGCTGCTTGCGGATCGCCAGCGCGAATCGGCGCCGCACGGTTGACCATGCCGGACATCGTGCCCCTGCCATCGGATTACGGACCCTGGCTCGCGGAGCTCAAGGCCCAGATCCATGCGGCGCAGCAGCAGGCCGCCCGCAATGTGAACCGGGAGCTGGTGCTGCTCTACTGGCAGATCGGCCGGGGCATCCTGGAGCGACAGGGGCGCGAAGGCTGGGGATCCAAGGTGATCGAGCGGCTGGCGCAGGATCTGCGCAATGCCTTCCCTGCGATGAAGGGGTTCTCCCGTGCCAACCTCCTCTACATGCGTGCCTTCGCCGAGGCGTGGCCGGATCAAGCAATTGTCCAACAGGCTGTTGGACAATTGCCCTGGGGCCACAATCTGGTGCTGCTCAGCAAGCTGAAAACGCACGACTTGCGCGTGGCCTACGCCCAGCGTGCCCTTGATAAAGGGTGGTCGCGAGCTATTCTCGTACACCATATTGAGCGCCGATCGCTGCATCGCGAAGGCCAAGCCGTCTCCAATTTTGCTCTGCGACTGCCTGTGCCAAACTCGGATCTTGCCCAAGAGGCACTCAAGGATCCTTACCTGTTCGATTTTCTCGGCATTGGCGACGAGTCCCATGAGCGCGCCATCGAAGATGCCCTGGTCCAACACATCACCCGCTTCCTGCTGGAGCTGGGAGCCGGCTTCGCCTACGTGGGACGCCAGGTGCCGCTGGAGGTGGGCGGGGAAGACTTCTTTATCGATCTGCTCTTCTATCACCTCAAGCTGCGCTGCTATGTGGTGATCGAACTCAAGGCCACTGCCTTCAAGCCCGAACACGCCGGCAAGCTCAGCTTCTATCTCTCCGCCGTTGACGCCGAGCTGAAAAGTGAGCACGACGCTCCCACGATTGGCATCGTGCTGTGCAAAAGCAAGAACAAAGTGGTCGCTGAGTACGCCCTGCGCAACATCAACCAGCCGATCGGTGTCGCCGAATATCAGCTCACCGAATCGCTGCCCGCAGACCTGCAGACGTGCCTGCCCAGCATCGAGGCCATTGAGCAGGCCCTCGCGGCGGAGGTGGAGCCGTGATTCCGGATCAGCCGCTCCCAGATTCCGGATCAGCCGGGATCTGCCTCCGGATTGGTCGGACGACATCCCAGTCCCCACAGGGCTTTCTCCCTCTCGGCACCATCCTGAAGCCATGACCCCCAACCCCTACAACGAAGACCACCTGGTGGAACAGCCCGCCCTGGCCCTGCTGGCCGAGCTGGGCTGGGCCACAGCCTGCGGGTTGGAGGAAACCTTTGTGCCGGAGGGCGGCAGCCTCGGCCGCCGGGATCGCCGCGAAGTGGTGTTGCTGCCGCGCCTGCGGGCGGCGCTGGAGCGGCTCAATCCAGGCCAGCCGCCGGAAGCGATCAATGCCGCCATCGAGGAGCTCAGCCGCAACCGCTCCGCCATGGGCCTGGTGGCGGCCAACCGGGAGGTCTACCGCCTGCTCAAGGACGGCGTGCTGGTGTCCGTACCCGACCGGGAACGGGGCGGCCAGAGCAAGGTGCGGCTGCGCGTCGTCGACTGGGACCGGCCCGCTGAGAACGACTGGCTCGCCATCAACCAGTTCAACGTCAAGGGGGATCTCTACAACTGCTGGCCCGATCTGGTGGGCTTCGTCAACGGCCTGCCGCTGGTCGTGATCGAGTTCAAGAAGCCCGGCGTCGCGGCCCGTGTCGCTTTCGACGACAACCTCAGCCACTACAAGGCCGCCATTCCCCAGCTGTTCTGGAGCAATGCCTTCCTGATCGCCTCCAATGGCACCGCCAGCCGTATCGGTTCGCTCAGCGCCGACTGGGAGCGGTTCTTCGAATGGAAGCGGATCGAAAGCGAGGACGAACCCCGGCGCGTGTCGTTGGAGGTGTTGCTGCGTGGCGTCTGCCAGCCCAAACGCCTGCTCGATTACGTCGAGAACTTCATCCTGTTCAGTGACAGCAAAGGCGGGCTGATCAAGATCATCGCCCAGAACCACCAGTTCATCGGCGTCAACAACGCCATCGCCGCCACCCTCGAAGCCCGCCGCCGCGGCCACGGCCGGGCGGGGGTGTTCTGGCAGACCCAGGGCAGCGGCAAGAGCTACTCGATGGCCTTCTACAGCCAGAAGATCCAGCGCACGATCCCCGGCGACTGGACCTTCGTGATCGTCACCGACCGCACCGACCTCGATGACCAGATCGCCGGCACCTTCAAGGAGGTGTGCGTGGTCTCGGCGGCCGAGGGGGATCAGTGCCACGCCGGCAGCGGCGCCCAGCTGGCCGAGCTGCTGCGCGGCAACCATCGCTACGTGTTCACCCTGATCCAGAAGTTCCGCATCCCTGAGCTGCTCTGCGATCGCACCGATGTGGTGGTGATCACCGACGAGGCCCACCGCAGCCAGTACGACACCCTGGCCCTGAACATGCGCACGGCCCTGCCCAAGGCGCTGTTCACGGCCTTCACCGGTACGCCGCTGATCGACGGCGAGGAGCGCACCCGTGAGGTGTTCGGTGATTACGTCTCGATCTACGACTTCCAGCAGGCGGTGGAAGATGGCGCCACCGTGCCGCTCTTCTACGAGAACCGCACCCCCGAACTGCAGCTGGTCAACCCCGATCTCAATGACGACCTCTACGCAGTGATTGAGGCCGCCGATCTCGACGGCGAAGAGGAGAAGAAACTCGAACGGGAGCTGGGCCGTCAATACCACATCATCACCAGGGACGATCGGCTCGAAACGATCGCCCGCGACATCGTGCGCCATTTCCTCGGCCGGGGCTTCATGGGCAAGGCGATCGCCATCTCGATCGACAAGGCCACCAGCCTGCGCATGTACAACAAAGTGCAGCACTATTGGCAGGAGGAAACCGAGCGGGTGCGCGCCCTGCTGGAGCAGCTCCCGCCAGACTCAGGCGAAGAAGGAGAGGAGCTGCGCCAGCGGCTGCACATCCTCACCAGCACCGACATGGCGGTGATCGTGTCGCCGGCCCAGAACGAGCTCGCCGACATGGCCGCCCTGGGCCTCGACATCGAACCGCACCGCCGCCGGCTCACCACGTCAGATCCGCCCCTGGATCAACGCTTCAAGGACCCCACCGATCCGCTGCGGTTGGTGTTCGTCTGCGCCATGTGGCTCACCGGCTTTGATGCACCGAGCTGCTCCACGCTCTATCTCGACAAGCCGATGCGCAACCACACCCTGATGCAGACGATCGCCAGGGCTAACCGCGTCTTCCCCGGCAAGCACAGCGGTCTGATCGTCGACTACGCCAATGTGTTCGCCTCCCTGGAGAAGGCCCTGGCCCTCTATGGCGGCCGCAGCGGCGGCGGCGCCAAGCCCAGCCAGGACAAGTCCGTGCTGGTGGAGCAGCTGCGGCAGGCTCTCGACGACGCCTGTCGTTTCTGCGCCGATCACGGGGTGGATATCGCCGCCATGTCTGCCCTGCCCACGGCGAGCATGGGCCGGCTGCAGGCGATTGAGGATGCCCGCGAGGCCCTGATCGCCCCGGAGGATCTGCTCAAGCGCTTCCAGGAGCACCAACGGCTGGTGCAACTCCTCCTGGCCGCGGTCAAGCCGGATCCTGCTGCTCAGGAATTCGCTGCTTCTGTGGCTGCGCTCAACACGATCGCGGCCTCGATTCGTGAGAAGCAGCATCCCAATCCGCCCGACATCAGCGCCGTGATGGGCCAGATCGCTCAGGTGCTCGATCAATCGATCACCGGCATCGCCATCCGTGATCAGGGGCCACCCAGCATCGATCTCTCCAAGATCGACTTCCAGGCGCTGGCTGACAAGTTCAGGCAGAAGCGCAACAAGAAGACCGAACTGGAGGAACTCAAGGCCCTGATCGCGGCCCACCTCGCCCGGATGGTGCAGCTCAATCCCACCCGTGCCGACTACCGCACGAAGTTCGAAGAGTTGATTTCCAGTTACAACGCCGGTAGCCGCAGCGTTGAGGAGGTCTACAAGCAGCTGCTGCAGTTGAGTCTGCAGCTCAGCCAGGAGCAGCAGCGCCATATCCGCGAAAATCTCAGCGAGGAGGAGCTGGCGATGTTCGACATCCTGCTCCAGTCCGCACCGGATCTGTCCGACAGCGACCGCGCCAAGGTGAAGCAATCGGCCCGGGAGCTGGTGGA
>JBIKTO010000123.1:0-7048 GCA_044348065.1 Cyanobium sp. | reverse complement strand
AGCCTGGCGGCCCGGGTGGGGGCCAACGCCCTGGCCACCGGCGACCTCAGCCAGGTGGTGGTGGTGGCGATCACCGACGGCCGCGGCAATGTGCCCCTCGCGCGCTCCCTCGGCCAGCCGGAGCTGGAGGGGGAGGCGCCGGTGGATCTGCGCGAGGAGGTGAAGCAGGTGGCCGGCCGCTACCGCGCCCTGGGCCTGAAGCTGCTGGTGATCGACACCGAGCGCAAGTTCATCGGCAGCGGCATGGGCAAAGACCTGGCCGAGGCCGCCGCCGGCCGCTACGTGCAGCTGCCCCGGGCCAGCGATCAGGCGATCGCCGCGATCGCCCTGGAGGCGATCAGCGGGGTGTGAGCGCCGGCGCCTTGCTGCGGGGCGCCAGCCGATCCTGAAGATCCCGCTGGCGCTGCTGTTCCTGCCGCTCGCGCGCCTGCTGGCGTTCCTCCCGCGCCTTGGCGGCCTCCGTCTGGGCCGGGTAAAGCTCTGCGAAGAATTGGCCCAACCCCACCGACAGCGAGCGCATGCCATCGATGAACTTCGGGTCGCCGGTGAGTTTGCGCACGTCGCCCCCCACCGCGTCCCATTGGTCGGTGAGGCGGCGGGCGTTGGCCAGGGTGGCCTGCAGATCCGCCAGGCTGCGGGGGTTGTCGATCGCCGCGGTGATGTTGCGGGCGCTGCGGCTGGCCTTGGCCGCGTCAGCGCTGGCGGCCTCGATGTGGCGGCTGGCCGATTGCATGGTCTTCAGGATCGGATCGGTCTGAGCCACCGCCGCATTCAGGCCGTTCAGCAGGCGGCGGCCATCGTTGAGGAAGCGCTGGCCGTCGCGGCTCAGCTTCTCCGTTTCCCGGGCGGTGCGATCAAAGCTGGTGGTGGCGGTCACCAGCTTCTCCACCAGCTTCGCCTGCTCCGCCTGCCGCAGCAGGCTCTGCACGGTTTCGGTCACCGAGTCGATCGAGGGGGCGGCCACCCCCTGCACCCGGCCGCCGTTGCACAGCATCCGCTGCGCCGGGCAGCGGCGGTCCCGCGGGGGCGGCGCGTTCTCCGGCAGGGGCTGGCCGGCGCTCAGCAGCGACACGGTGGCATCCCCCCCCAGCAGGGAGCTGGCGGCGATGCGGGCCACCACCGGCCGGGCGATGCGCAGATCCGGATCGCTGATCTCCAGCTCCGCCACCACCGCCTCATCCCGCACCTGCACCTTGCGCACATTGCCCACCAGCACGCCGCGGAAGGTGACCGGCGAGCGCTCCGCCAGGCCGGCGGCATCGGCGAAGCTGGCCTCGATCCACCAGTTGCCGCGGCTGACGGTGACGCCGCGCAGCCACAACCAGAAGCCCAGACCCCCAGCCAGTCCCGCCAGCAGGGAGAACCCCACGAGAGCCTCACGGACACTGCGGCGCATGGGCTCAGAGCTCGGCCGGCTGCATCGGTCCGAGCAGACTACCGCTCCGGAATTGCACCACGTACGGGTTGTCGCTGCGGCGGAACTCCTGCAGCGTTCCCTGCCAGCGAAACTGGCCGTCGTACAGGAGGATCACCCGCTCGGCGCAGCGCTCGATCGTGCTGATGACATGGCTCACCACCACCGAGGAGGCCTGGGCGATCTCGGTGCTGCGCACGATCAGGTCCTCCACCCGGGTGCAGGCCACCGGATCGAGGCCGGCGGTGGGTTCATCGAACAGCAACAGGGGCACCCGGCCGCCGGCGCTGGTGGGGTCGTCGATCAGGGCCCGGGCGAAGCTCACCCGTTTCTGCATGCCGCCGCTCAGCTCGCCGGGCAGCCGCTCCTCGATCCCGTAGAGGCCCACCGCCTCCAGCACCCGCGTCACCCGCTCCCGGATCTCCTGCTCCGGCAGGGCGCGGGTGCGATACAGCAGGAAACCCACGTTCTCCCGCACCGTCAGGGAGGCCAGCAGGGCCGGGTTCTGGAACACCAGGCGCACGTCCGGAGGCTGGCGCTGATCCAGCCGCAGGTAGGTCTGCTCCTCGCCGTGGATGCGCAGCACCCCGGCGCTGGGCAGCAGCAGTCCCGCCAGCAGGCGCAGGATCGTCGATTTGCCGGCGCCGGAGGGCCCCACCACCACCAGCCGCTCACCGGCCCAGAGATCCAGGTCCACCCCGTCGAGCACCGGCTTCTTGCCGTTCCAGCGCATGCTCACCCCCCGCATCTCCGCCACGGGGTGGTCTGGGGAGGGAGCCGGCGCGGTGGAAATGGCGGGTCTCGGGGGGGTCAAGGGGCGGAGGCCAGCGCTCCAGGTTCACCCTGACGTGCCGCCCCCTTCCTGTCATCCGTACGATTCCAGCACTGTCCGCTGCCTGCGCACGCGCCCCCCTTGCCCCTCCGCGGCCCTGGCGCCCCTCCCACCCCCCCGCGGCGTTCCCCGGATCGACCGGGCTGGGTGGGCCGCGGCGATCTCCGCCAGCAGGATCTGGTGAGTCGCTCGCGCCGGGCGGCCCGCTGGCTGCAGCCAGGCCTGGAGGTGAAGCGCTGGATGGTCAGCTCGGGCCTCGGGCTGCTGATCCTGCTGATCGGCGCCGCGATCTGGGCCGACCTGCAGCCGATCTACTGGAGCCTGGAGGCGCTCAAGTGGAGCCTCTCCCGCGTCACCCAGGTGCTGCCCCGGGGCATCACCGGCCCGGTGGTGCTGCTGGTGGGGGCCGGCCTGATCTGGCTGGGCCAGAGCCGCAGCTTCGGCTCGATCCAGCAGGCCCTCGCCCCGGAGAAAGACACCCTGCTGGTGGATGCCCTGCTGGCCCAGCGGCGCCTGAACCGGGGGCCGAGCATCGTGGCGATCGGCGGCGGCACCGGCCTCTCCACCCTGCTCAGCGGCCTGAAGCGCTACAGCAGCAACATCACCGCCATCGTCACCGTCGCCGATGACGGCGGCAGCAGCGGCGTGTTGCGGCGGGAATTCGGCATCGCCCCCCCGGGCGACATCCGCAACTGCCTGGCCGCCCTCGCCCGCGAGGAGCCCCTGCTCACCCGCCTGTTCCAGTACCGCTTCAAGACCGGCAGCGGCCTGGAGGGCCACAGCTTCGGCAACCTCTTCCTCACCGCCCTGACGGCGATCACCGGCAGCCTCGAATCGGCGATCACCGCCTCCAGCCGCGTGCTGGCGGTGCAGGGCCAGGTGGTGCCCGCCACCAACGCCGATGTGCGCCTCTGGGCCGAGCTGGAGAACGGCGAGCGGATCGAAGGCGAATCACGCATCGGGCACGCGCCCAGCCCGATCGTGCGCCTCGGCTGCACCCCGGAGCGGCCGCCGGCCCTGCCGCGGGCCCTGGAGGCGATCGCCCATGCCGACCTGATCGTGCTGGGCCCGGGCAGCCTCTACACCTCCCTGCTCCCCAACCTGCTGGTGCCGGAGCTGGTATCGGCGATCCGCCGCAGCAAGGCGCCGCGCCTCTACGTGTGCAACCTGATGACCCAGCCGGGCGAAACCGATGGCCTCGACGTGACCGGCCATCTGCGGGCGATCGAAGCCCAGCTCGCCAGCCTCGGCATCAATGAACGCCTGTTCGGCGCCGTGCTCGCCCAGGAGGAGCTGGAGAATTCCCCCCTCGTGCAGAGCTACCGCCAGCGGGGCGCCGAACCGGTGCTCTGCGACGTGCGCGCCCTCACGGCCCAGGGCTACGAGGTGATGCTCGCGCCGCTGCAGGGGGCCCGCCCCAGCGCCAACTTGCGCCATGATCCCCGCGCCGTGGCCCAGGCGGTGATGCGCTTTTACCGGCGCCACCGCCGTGATCGCCATCCCCTGCAGCGGGAAACCCCGGCTCAGTAGGCGTCCTGCATCTCGTAGAAGTCGGGCTGCACGTAGTCCTTGCGCAGCGGCCAGCCCTTCCAGTCCTCCGGCATCAGCAGGCGCTTGGGATGGGGATGGCCGGCGTAGCTGATGCCGAACATGTCGAAGGTTTCGCGCTCCTGCCAGTCGGCGCCATGGAAAAGGCCGTAGAGGCTGGGAATGGTGGGGATGCCGTCCCGCGCCACCGACACCTTCAGGCGCACTTCGTCGGGGCGGAGGTCGGCGGCGAGGGGCGCGCCGGGCGCCAGGGCGCCCACCTTCTCGGCCAGGTTCGCCAGCCGGATCAGGTGGTAGAAGCTCACCAGCTGGCCGCCGGGGCCCTCATCGATGCCGCCCTGGCATTGCAGATAATCGAATCCCCAGGCCTTCAGGGCGGTGGCCACCAGCGGCAGCACCTCGGCTTCGATGCCGAGCACCTCCACCCCCAGGTGGTCGGGTCCGAGCGATTGGTGAACGAAGCCCTGGGCGCTGAGCCAGGCGCTCACCACGCCGGGTGCCGCAGCGCTGGGCTCGAGGGCCGCCGTGGGTGCCACAGCGGCGGTGGGGTCGACGGGGGGGGTGGCTTCAGGCATCGGTGGAGGCGGTGGAGGGGCTCGCTGGCACCGTTTCGGGGGCGCTGGTGGCGGCGGCGCCCATCGGCAGGGCGGCGGAGGCGGCGAGGGCGGCCTGCTGGGTTTCGGCCCGCAGGTAGGCGCCGGTGATCAGCGGCTCCACCTGCTTCAGCTGGTGGGACACGGTGACGTAGCGATGGCTGGGCCGCAGCCGGCCCCGCTCCGCCAGGGCCTCGTTGCCCACCTTCTTGCGCAGCTTGATCACCGCGTCGAAGATTGCCTCCGGCCGCGGCGGGCAGCCGGGCAGGTAGAGGTCCACCGGGATCAGCTTGTCCACGCCGCGCACGGCGGTGGTGGAGTCGGCGGAGAACATGCCGCCGGTGATCGTGCAGGCCCCCATGGCGATCACGTACTTCGGCTCGGGCATCTGCTCATAGAGCCGCACCAGGGCGGGGCCCATCTTCATCGTCACAGTGCCGGCGACGATCAGCAGGTCGGCCTGGCGCGGGCTGGAGCGGGGCACCAGGCCGAAGCGGTCGAAGTCGAAGCGGGAGCCGATCAGGGCCGCGAACTCGATGAAGCAGCAGGCGGTGCCGTAGAGCAGCGGCCAGAGGCTGCTGAGCCGCGCCCAGTTGTGCAGGTCGTCGAGGCTGGTGAGAATGATGTTCTCCGACAGCTCGCTGGTGACCGTGGGGGCGCCGACGGGACCGCAGCTGGCGGCGCGCAGGTCGCGGATGGCGTTGGCGGAGAGGGATTCGGGCGGGGTCATGGGGTCAGCTCCATTCGAGGGCGCCCTTGCGCCAGGCGTAGGCCAGGGCGAGCACGAGGATGGCGATGAACACCAGGGCCTCGATGAAGGCGAGCAGGCCGAGGCGATGGAAGGCCACGGCCCAGGGATAGAGGAACACGGTCTCGACATCGAAGATGACGAAGACCAGAGCGAACATGTAATAGCGGATGTTGAACTGGATCCAGGCGCCGCCGATCGGCTCCATGCCCGATTCATAGGTGAGCTCCCGCTCGCCGGCGCGGCTCTTCGGGGAGAGCAGCTTGTTGGCCACGAGGGCCAGCACCGGCACCGCCGCGGAGATCAGCAGGAAGCCGAGGAAGGCGTCGTAACCCGAGAGCACGAACATGCGGCCGGATCCAAGTCGGCGGGCAGTCTGGCACCCGTGCCCGAAAGTTGACGGATCGGCGGGGGGCGCGATCGATAGAGTTCGCTGGCCCCCGCACGGCCCAGGGATGAGCACGGACGCCCCGACCGACCTGCCCGCCGATCTCCCCGGGGATCCAGCGATCGAGATCCCCGCCCCGGAGCCCACCGGCAGCGATCCGGACACCCACCGCTTCGAATGTCGGAGCTGCGGTTTTGTCTACGACCCCGCCGAGGGTGTGCGCAAGCTCGCCATCCCCTCCGGCACCCCCTTCAGCGCCCTCGATCCGCTCAGCTTCCGCTGCCCGGTCTGCCGCAGCCGGGTCGGAGCGTTCAAGGACATCGGTCCGCGGGACAAGCCCAGCGGCTTCGAGGAGAACCTCAACTTCGGCCTGGGCGTCAACCGCCTCACCCCCGGGCAGAAGAATGTGCTGATCTTCGGCGGTTTCGCCCTGGCGATCGCCTTCTTCCTCTCGCTCTACTCCCTGCGCTGATGACCGCCCCGAACCGCCTCCTCTCCACCCTGCTGAGCCTGGTGCTCACGGTCGCCCTCGGGTTCGGCCTCGGCGGCTGCGTCACCACCGGCCTGCCGGCCGCCAGCGCCAGCCCCTGGCAGCCGGTGCCCCTGGCCACCACCTCCAACCCCCTGGATGTGGCCTTCCGCGATGAGCGCCACGGCTTCCTGGTGGGCAGCAACCGGCTGATCCTGGAAACCGACGATGGCGGCGCCAGCTGGCAGGAGCGCGCCCTCGACCTGCCGGAGGAGGAGAACTTCCGGCTGATCAGCATCGATTTCCGCGGCGATGAGGGCTGGATCGTCGGCCAGCCCGGCCTGCTGCTGCACACCAGCGATGGTGGCCGCCAGTGGACCCGCCTGTTCCTTGACACCAAGCTGCCCGGCGAGCCCTACCTGATCACCGCCCTGGGCGCCAGGCAGGCGGAGCTGGCCACCAACGTGGGCGCCATCTACCGCACCGAGGATGCCGGCGGCAGCTGGCAGGCCCTGGTGGGCGACGCCGCCGGCTCCGTGCGCGATCTGCGCCGTGCCGACGACGGCCGTTATGTGAGCGTCAGCAGCCTCGGCAACTTCTTCGCCACCTGGGATCCGGGCCAGACCAGCTGGCAGGTGCACCAGCGGGTGAGCAGCCAGCGATTGCAGTCGATGGGCTTCCAGCCCGATGGTGAGCTGTGGATGGTGGCACGCGGCGCCCAGATCCGCCTCAACAGCGAACCGGGCGATGTGGAGGCCTGGGGTCGGGCGATCATCCCGATCACCAACGGCTACGGCTACCTCGACATGGCCTGGGATCCCCAGGGAAGCCTCTGGACCGGCGGCGGCAGCGGCACCCTGCTGAGCAGCGCCGACGGCGGCAAGAGCTGGAGCAAGGATCCGGTGGGGGCGGCCCAGCCCACCAACTTCACCCGCTTCGTCTTCACCCCGGACGGCAAGGGCTTCGTGCTGGGGGAGCGGGGCGCCCTGCTGCGCTGGGTGGGCTGAGGGTCAGGGGGCAATCTGCGTCCCTCTGTAACCAAGCCGCCGAACCGCT
>JBIKTO010000122.1:0-7110 GCA_044348065.1 Cyanobium sp. | reverse complement strand
TAGCGACGGTTGGTGCCCAGCACACGGATGCACTGGATGCGCTTGGCGCCGCTGTTGTCGGCAACGGTGAGGAAGGTTTCCTGTTGAATCATCGGGGGTTCCTCCTCAGGTGCGGGACGGGTTGAGCACCTCGGCCACGGTCCACCGTTTGGTGCGGCTGAGGGGGCGGGTTTCGGTGATGCGAACCCGGTCGCCCACCTTGCAGCTGTTGGCTTCGTCGTGGGCCTTGTAACGGGTGGTGCGGCTGACGGTCTTCTGATAGATGGGGTGGGGGAAGCGGTTTTCCACCGCCACCACCACCGTTTTTTCCATCTTGTCGCTGACGACGGTGCCGACCCTTTCCTTGAGTGCCATGGGGTTCTCGGGGGGGTTCAGGAGGCGGTGGCGAGCTGACGCTCGCGCTGCACGGTCTGCAGATGGGCCAGGCGGATGCGGGCCTCACGGAACCGGTGCGGGTTCTCCAGCCGGCGGGTGGCCTGCTGGAAGCGGAGATCAAACAGCTCGCGGCGGGTGCCGTCGATCTGCTCGACGATCTGGGCGTCGGTGAGCTTGCGCACCTCGGCGATCGCGGGACGGGCCATCGTCAGGACTCCACGGATACGGCGTCGCCGGTTGCCACAACGGCAGCGGCGGGGGCGGGCGAGGCCTCGGGCTCGATGCCCTCGGCCTCCTGGTCGGCCAGGGTGATGAACTTGGTCTTCACCGGCAGCTTGTACTGGGCCAGGCGCATGGCCTCCCGGGCGATCTCGTCGGTGATCTCGGCCCCGCCCATCTCGAAGAGAATGCGGCCGGGCTTGATCACCGCCACCCAGAACTCCGGGTTGCCCTTGCCGGAACCCATGCGGGTTTCGGCCGGACGCATCGTCACCGGCTTATCGGGGAAGATGCGGATCCAGATCTTGCCGCCCCGCTTGACGTAGCGGGTCATGGCCCGGCGGCTGGCCTCGATCTGGCGCGAGGTGATCCAGCCGCACTCCTGGGCCTGGAGAGCGAACTGCCCGAAGGCGATGGTGTTGCCGCGGGTGGCGATGCCGCGCATGCGGCCTCGCTGCTGTTTGCGGAATTTGACGCGTCGTGGACTCAGCATGATTCAGGCCTCCCTCACTCCTCGTTGGAGCGATCTTCGAACTGCTGGGGACGCCGACCAATGCGGCGTTTCGGCGCTCCCCCCACCGGCAGGGCTTCCTGCTGGCCGGGGAGGACCTCCCCTTTGAACACCCACACCTTGATGCCGAGCACGCCGTAGGTGGTGCTGGCCACCTTGGAGGCGTAGTCGATGTCAGCCCTCAGGGTGTGGAGGGGGACGCGACCTTCACGCGTCCACTCGGTGCGGGCGATCTCGGCGCCGTTGAGGCGACCGCCCACCTGGATCTTCAGGCCGAGCACACCAGCCCGCTGGGCCCGCTGCACCGCCATGCGCATGACGCGGCGGAAGGCAACCCGCTTCTCCAGCTGCTGGGCGATGTACTCGGCCAGCAGATAAGCGTCGGCATCGACCCGCTCCACCTCGACGACGTTGATGCGCACCTGGCGCGCGGCATCACCCAGGGTTTTCTGAATGCCCTGGCGGAGCTCCTCAATGCCGCTGCCCTGGCGGCCGACAAGCACGCCCGGACGGGCGGTCTTGAGCTCCACCTCCAGCTGGTCGGCCTTGCGGGCGATCAGCACATCGCTGATGCCGGCGGCGGCGTACTTGCTGTGGATGAACCGGCGGATCCGGTCGTCCTCCTGGAGCAGGGTGGGGTAGGTCTTGCTGGGGGCGTACCAACGCGAGCGGTGTTCCTGGGTGATCCCCAGGCGCAGGCCGGTTGGATGGATTTTGTGTCCCATCGTTCGGTGTCCTCGGGGTCAGGCGGTGGTGGCCGCCACACCAATGCTGATGTGGCAGGTCTGTTTCTTGATCGCGTAGGCGCGACCCTGGGCGCGGGGGCGGAACCGCTTCAGCGACGGCCCCATGTCGGCGAAGGCCTCGCTGATCACAAGGCTCGACGGATCAAGGCCGAGGTTGTGCTCGGCGTTGGCCACCGCGGAACGCAGCACCTTGGTGATCGGGCCGGTGGAGCGGTAGGGCATGAACTCGAGCATGATCAGCGCGTCGCGATAGGTGCGACCGCGGATCTGATCGAGCACGCGGCGCACCTTCGACACCGATCCGCGGATGTAGCGGCCGTGGGCACGGGCCTGGCTGGTGGAGTTGTTGGTTGCCATTGGTTCAGCGGCCTCCCTTCTTGTCTTTGATGTGGCCGCGGAAGGTGCGGGTGGGGGCGAATTCCCCCAGCTTGTGGCCCACCATCTGCTCCGTCACATAGACGGGCACGTGGGCCTTGCCGTTGTGAACGGCAATCGTGTGGCCGATCATCATCGGCAGGATGGTGGAGGCACGCGACCAGGTCTTGATCACGGTCTTGTCATCGGCGGCGTTCTGCTTCTCGACCTTGCGGAGCAGGCTGTCGGCGACAAAGGGGCCTTTCTTGAGTGAGCGTCCCATGGCGGATCAGGCGAACAGCGGAGCGGTGAGGGTCATCAGGAGTCGCGTCCGCCACGGCTCCGTTTGGAGGTGCGGCGACGTTTGCGCAGCACGAACCGGTTGCTCGGCTTGTTGCGCTTGCGCGTCTTGTAGCCGAGGGCCGGCTTGCCCCAGGGGGTGACCGGACCGGAGCGGCCGATCGGCGCCCGGCCCTCGCCACCACCGTGGGGGTGATCGCAGGGGTTCATGACGCTGCCGCGCACCTCGGGGCGCCGCCCAAGCCAGCGCTTGCGACCCGCCTTGCCCAGACTGGTGTTGCGCTGCTCGGAGTTGCCCACCTCCCCGAGGGTGGCGTAGCACTCGCGGCGCACCAGCCGCACCTCGGTGGAGGGCAGCTTGAGGGCCACGTAGTCGCCCTCCTTGGCCATCACCTGGGCGCTGGCGCCGGCGGTACGCACCATCTGGCCGCCCCGGCCGGCGTACAGCTCCACGTTGTGGACGCTCGAGCCGAGGGGGATGGCGGAGAGGGGAAGGGCGTTGCCGTTCTCGATGGGCGAATTGGGCCCGGAGACCAGGGTCTGGCCCACCGTCACCCCCGCCGGAGCAAGGATGTATCGCTTTTCGCCATCCGTGTAATAGAGGAGGGCGAGGCGAGCGTTGCGGTGCGGGTCGTAGTGGATCGCGGCCACCTTGGCCGTCACACCGTGCTTATCGCGGCGGAAATCGACAACGCGGTAGAGGCGCTTGTGGCCGCCGCCCCGATGGCGGCAGGTGATCACACCGCGGTTGTTGCGGCCCTTGCGGCGGTGCTTGGCCACCACCAGCCCGCGCTCCCGGCTGCGGCCGGTGATCTCGCTGAAGTCGGTGACGACCAGCGTGCGGGTGCCGGGGGTGATGGGCCTGTAGGTACGGATTGCCATGACGTTTCAGACCCTCAGGACTCGGGGAACAGCTGGATGGCATTGCCTTCGGCGAGGCGCACCACCGCTTTCTTCACCTGGGCGCGCTTGCCGGAGAAGCGGCCCACCCGCCGGCTGCGACGGGGGGGATTCATGGTGCTGATCCCGACAACCTTGACGTCGAAGAGGCTTTCCACAGCCGCCTTGATGTCAGGCTTGGCCGCTCGGTGATCCACTTCAAAGGTGTACTGATTCAGCTCTAGGGCCCGGGTGGCCTTCTCGGTGATCAGTGGGCGGCGGATCACATCCGCCAGCCGGTGGGTGAAGCGTTCAGCCATCGCCGTAAACCTCCTGAATCTTCGCGAGTGCCTCCTCGCCCACCACCAGCTTGCCGGCGTTGAGCAGATCGAAGACGTTGAGCTGATCAGCGGCGATCAGCTTGACCTTCTCGAGGTTGCGCACCGAGAGCTTGACCGCCTCGGAGGCCCCATCGAGCACCAGCAGCACCTTGCAGCCCGCCTCGATGCCGAGGCGTTGCAGAGCGGCGGTGATCTCACGGGTTTTGGGGGCCGTGAGCTCGGTGCCGAATCCCTTCACCACCACGATGTCGTCGGTGCGGCTCATCAGGGCCGTGCGCAGGGCCAGACGACGCTCCTTGCGGTTCATCGCCAGCTCATAGCTGCGGGGCTTCGGGCCGAAGATGATGCCGCCGCCGGGGCGCAGCGGCGTGCGGATCGAACCCTGACGCGCCCGGCCGGTGCCCTTCTGCTTGTAGGGCTTGCGACCGCCCCCGGCCACCTCGGCTCGGGTGAGGGTGCTGGCGGTGCCCTGGCGGGCATTGGCCAGCTGCCGCACCACGGCGCGGTGCAACAGATCGTTGGCGGAACTTTCCTTGGCAACGCTCAGGCTGAGATCGGCCTTGCCGCTCTCCTTGCCCTGCCAGTCGCGCACAGAAATGGATGTCATGGCTGCGTTCCTCACGTCGCGGCTTTGCTGCCCACCCGCTTGGCCGGGCGGATGTCGAGCAGGGCGCCGGGCTTGCCGGGCACCGAGCCCTTGACCACCAGCAGGTTGCGCTCGTGATCCACCTTCAGGATGGTGAGGCCGCGGGTGGTGATCTGCTTGCCGCCGTAGCGACCCGCCATGCGCTTGCCGGGGTACACCCGGCCGGGGGTGGTGCCGGCGCCGGTGGAGCCAGGCTCGCGGTGGTTCTTGGAGCCGTGGCTCATCGGGCCGCGGCTGAAACCGTGGCGCTTCTGATAACCGGCGAAGCCACGGCCGATCGTGTCGCCGCTGACATCAACCTTCTGGCCGGGCTCGAAGGAGGCCACCGTGATGGCGGCGCCCAACTCGAGACCCTCGACCCGGTCGACCCGGTACTCGCGCAGGTGACGGAGCAGGTCGTCTCCGGAGCGGGCCAGGTGACCCTGGGCGGGCTTGTTGACGAGCTTGCTGCGGACGTCGCCGAAGCCCACCTGCACGGCGCAGTAGCCGTCGGTGGCGTCGCTCTTGAGTTGGGTGATGCGGCAGGGACCCGCCTCGATCAGGGTGACCGGGATGGACCTGCCCTCGTCATCGAAGAACTGGGACATGCCCAGTTTCTTCCCGAGAATGCCGATGGACATGGGAGGGGGAAGCGCGCCAGCTGGACGACGCACCGGGCCGGCATGGAGCCGGATCGGGGCGGATGCTGAATCGGAGATCGCAGAATTGACCTCGGGTGGCGTGGGAACGCGGCCGGGAGGTCAGGGGCTAGCGAGGCGAATCAGCGGGGCTGGGACTTGTACCGCACCACCGGAGCGGGAGCTCGGGCAGCCAGTGAATCAGACATTCCCTGGGGCGGACAGTTTCCCGACGGTTGTTCCGGCGGTACGCCGGGACCGTGCTGGCCGGGAGGATTCGCCGTCAGAGGCGAATCCTGTGCTGGGAACCGGAGGCCCGGCTAGCGGACGGGCGCGGATCAGCAGCACAAGCAAACAACCTAGACCATCACCGCCCCCACCGCCTCAATCATCCCCAGCGCCGCGCCGGGGCTGCCAAACTGCCAGCCGTTGCCATTCCCTCGCCGCGATGCCTCTCCTGCTCACCGGTCGCGGGTTCCGCCAGGATCTGGAGAAGGCGGGCGCGCTGGGCCTGTTCGTTCCCCTGGAGGGGGGCGCCGAAACGCGGCTGCTGCGCCGGCTCCGGGCCGGCGGTTACCGGGCGCTGCTCACCTCCGCCCGCGGGCTGGGGGACCCGGCGGCTTTCCTGTTGGAACTGCATGGGGTGCGTCCGCCCCACCTGGGCCACCAGAGCGTCGGGCGCGGCGCGGCCGTGGGTGAGGTGCAGCGGGTGATGCCTCTGCTCGCTCCCCAGTTCGACGGCCAGGGGCCGGTGCTGCTCTGGCTGCTGGAGGGGCAGGTGCTCTCGAAGGCGGAGCTCCAGTCGCTGCTCAGCCTGACCCGACTGGAACCGCGGCTGCGGATCGTGGTGGAGATGGGCGGGGCCCGGGCCCTGCGCTGGCAGCCCCTGGCCGAACTGGTGCCCGCCTGAAACCGGATCCCGCCCTGACGCCCACCCCTGCCACCCCATCCCTCTCCCCCGAGCAGGCCCTGGGCAGCGGTCGCTGGGTGAAATGGATCGGCGGGGCCAGCAACCAGGATCTGGCCGCGATCGAAGACCTGGCCGGTCTCTACACCCTGGCCGGTGTGCATTGTCTTGACCTGGCGGCCGATCCGGCGGTGGTGGCGGCGGCCCGGCGTGGCATGGCCTGGGCGATCGAGCGCGGCGCGGCGCGGCCCTGGCTGATGGTGAGCCTCAGCGACGGCCGTGACCCCCACTTCCGCAAGGCCTGGTTCGATCCGGCCCGCTGTCCGCCCCACTGCCCCCGCCCCTGCGAGCGGGTCTGCCCCGCCCTGGCGATCGGTGAGACCGGCGTGCTGGAGCCGCGCTGCTACGGTTGCGGCCGCTGCCTGCCCGCCTGCCCCCTCGGATTGATCGAAGAGCGCCAGCAACTGCTGGCGCCCGGGGCGGTGCCGGCTCTGTTGGCCGACCTGCGGCCCGACGCCGTGGAACTCCACACCCGGCTGGGCCGCGGCGCCGCCTTCGCCGAGCGCCTCGCCCAGCTGGGCCGCTCCGGGGTCCCCCTGCGCCGTCTGGCGGTGAGCTGCGGCCTCGCCGCTGGGGCCAGCCCCAACGATCTGGCGGCCGAATTGTGGGATCGCTTCCACCAGCTGCGGGCCGCCGGGCTGCGGCCCCTCTGGCAGCTGGATGGGCGGCCGATGAGCGGCGATGTCGGCGCTGGCACCGCCGGCGCGGCGGTGCGCCTGCTGCTGCAGGTGGCCCCCCAGGCTCCGCCCGGTCCGCTGCAGCTGGCCGGCGGCACCAACGATCACACCCTGGCCCTGGTGGAGCGGGCCGGGGTGGCGGCCGTGGCGGGAGTGGCCTTCGGCAGCGTCGCCCGGGCCCGGCTGCAACCGCTGCTGCGGCAGGCCCAGGAGCGCGGCCGACGGCTGCTGGATGACCCCGAACTGCTGGGGAGGGCCCTGGTGCTCGCGCGCGCGCTGGTGGAGCCCTGGCTGGAACGGCGCATGGGGGAACCGGCCCGCGCCGCGACCTGAAGCCCGGCTAGAAACGAAGCACGCCTCCCTTCCCCCCCTGGCCGCGTCCCAACCCCGTCCACCCCAGGCCCTCGACCCCAGCCCCACCCAGCGGGTGACCGACGATCTCGATCGCCTGCTGGAGGTGCTGCCCGCCGGGGTGCAG
>JBIKTO010000121.1:0-7142 GCA_044348065.1 Cyanobium sp. | reverse complement strand
CCGGGCGGCGCGGATCTCGACGCGACCGATCGTCACTTGGATCACCGCTTCCTCGCGCGCCTCCCGGCCGGCCGCCCGCCATCCCGCGGCAGCCTGTGCCCGCAGGGGGAGCGCCAGGGGGGAGTTCCGCTCCGTCGTTAGGGCCGGCGGTTCCGCTTCGTCGCGGGGAGCCGCCCGTTGCCAGCCATTCCGATCCTCGCCGTCGGCCAGGGTCTCCCCGCCGCTGGGGCCGTACCGGCCGGTCTGGGTGTCTGGGGCTTCGCGGTCTGGGGCCGCCAGGTGCGGGGACGCCAGGTCCGGGGCCGGATGGTGTGGGGCGGGCTGGTGTGGGGCTCGGGGGTCGTCTCGGAGTGCGGCCGGCGCCAGGGGCTCCGAGGTCCGGAAGCTTCGGCGCCGCTCGCCTGGCGGCTGGGTCTCGGCCCTGGCTTCCGCCTGCGCTGTCGCCCCTTGCGCTGTCTCTCCCTGCGCTGTCCCTCCCTGCGGTAACGCCACCGGTGGGCTGGCCGTCGTTGGCTCCTCCGCAGCCGGCGGTGCCGCGGCCCCCGGCTGGTGATGGCCAGACTCCGGCCTCCACGGCTCCGGCGCCGCCGTCACGGGCTCCCCGGCCCCGAGGACGCCGGGCTCTGACGCAGCGATGGGTCGGACGCTTGGGGCCGGATCGCGAAGCTCCGCCTCTCCCGAGCCGACCGCGATCCCTGGGCCGTCCAAGATCCCCTGGACCTGCGGCCGTACCCGGTGGCCCTCGCCGAGGGCGCGCAGCGCGAGTCGCTGGAGCAGATCGGTCATGATTCGGCCAGCTCGAGGTAGGCGCGGCGCCGAAAGCGTCCGAGGGCGAGTGTCTCGGCCTCCGTCCAGCCGTAGGCGCGGGCCAGGACATCCACCTCCCGCATCAGCGCACGGGCCGCGTGTTCCACCGCGGAGAGGAGGAAGTGCTCGGGCTCGAGAGCCGCGCTCCAGTGAGCGCCGCAGCTTGGGCAGCGGAGCGCCAGCTGGATATCGGCGAGGGGATCGGCCGCCTCCATCGCCGCCGCGACCGCCTGGATCACCGCCTCGGGGAGATCCGCTCCCGCGCAGGCGTCCCCTTCGTGCCAGGCCTCGAGAACGCAGCGCCGCAGCAGCACCCGCTGGGCCTGGCTGGCATCGACGGCCCGGGCCGCCTCGACGAGATCGAGGGAACTGGGCAGCCGGAACAGGACGCGATAGCCCTGCTGCTCAAGGCTCAGTGACGGCGGGGTCGGGGTGAGCGGCGCCGCAGCGCCGCCCAGTGCCGCCGCATCGCAGTCGGCTTCCACCGCTTCGCCGCAGGCGGGACAGTGGCAGGCGCAGGCGAGACGGCGACCGAACCAGCGGCTGTGCAGGTCGAGCTGCCGCCGCGCCGCTTCGCCCAGCGGAAGAGCCGCGAGGGTCCGCTCGTCCGAGTCCGGGTCCGCCTGGGCCAGCAGCGCCGGGCCCCGCAGGGGGCGTTCGCGCGTCAGGGCGGTCTCCCAGGCGGCGAGCAGTTGCGCATCGTCGATCGCGGCCATGGGCGGATCAGGCCGGCTCGAGGAAGCTGGGCTCGCTCGGTTCGCTCACCTCGTAGTCGCGTTCCCAGCCTTCGTTCTCGAGCTTGAGTGTCTGGATCGCGATCGCGTTGGCGTTGGCGTCAAGTTCAGGCAGAGCCTGGTATTCGCTCGCCCAGCAGCGATACACCCGGTAGGCAATCGCCAGCTGGCCGGCCTCGTTGTAGACCTCAATGATCACGTCTTTGCGGAAGTCTTTCAGGGAGGATTCGGCACCAAGCCCGGAGCCGAAATTCCACACCTTGTTGGCCCATTGCTCGAAATCCCTGTCGTGCGTCACGCCCCGTTCCAGGGTGATCGCTTCATATTTTGTGCGTCCGGGCGACTTGCGTGAGCTGGAGGGATCTCCCCCTTCGCGGTGCTCGACGATTTCGGTGCTGCGCTTCAGCGCCCCCACCTTGCTGACGCCCGCCACATAGCGACCATCCCACTTGATGCGGAACTTGAAATTTTTATAGGGATCGAAGCGCTGCGCGTTGACGCTGAATTGAGCCATGGTCGGTTCCTCGTGCGGGTTGCAAAGGGTTCGGGGGGGGGGGGTCAGGCGTCGATCTGGCCAGCCATCTGCTGGATGCGAATCACCACGAATTCCGCTGGCTTCAGGGGTGCAAAGCCGACGTTGATGTTCACCACGCCGAGGTCGATGTCATTTTGGGTTGTGGTTTCGGAGTCGCACTTCACAAAGTAGGCATCCCGGGGTGTTTTGCCCTGGAAGGCTCCCTGGCGGAACAGGTTCTGCATGAAAGCGCCAATGTTGAGACGGATCTGCGCCCACAATGGTTCGTCGTTCGGTTCAAAAACGATCCATTGGGTACCGCGGAACAGGCTCTCTTCAATGTAGAGAGCCAAGCGGCGCACCGGCAGATATTTCCACTGCGATGCCAGGGCATCCGCCCCCGCGAGCGTGCGTGCACCCCAGACGACATGGCCGATTGTGGGGAAGTTGCGCAGGCAGTTGATGCCCCTGGGATTGAGTTGGCCATTCTCGGCGTCATTGAGTGCGGCGGCGCTGCCCGCGATCGAGGTTCCGCGCACGCCCCGCAGGTTGGTTTCGATGCCGGCCGGCGCCTTCCACACGCCGCGTTCGCTGTCGGTTCGCGAGATCACTCCGGCTACCACACCACAGGGCGCGAAGTCGGCGAGATCACCATCCTGCAGCGGATCGTTCAGGCGCAGGCGCGGAAAATAGAGAGCCGCGTAGTCGCGCACGATGGCTGAGAAGCTGCCGATCCCCGTGCTGGCCGACACGTTGTCCGGAGTCCAGCTGGAGGGCGCATCCACCAGCAGCACAGCCCGACGTTGTTGGCACAGTGTCGCGGCCGCGCTCCAGAGGGTCATCGGTACGTCCGCCTGATTGCGGGTGGTACTCCCCGCACTGCCCGTCTCGTACACCAGGGGCGGGATGCAGAGCAGGTTGAAGATGTCGGTCTTGTTGAGGGCAAAGAGGCCCGTCTTGGTGGCGGCATCGCCCTGGATCTCGCTGCCGGCATTCGCCAGGGTGCTGATCGTGCCGTCGTTGCCGCTGGTGGCGCCCGCCGTGACCGTCGCATCGGCAGGCCGGGCCGCGCCGACGGCGCTCATGCGCACCAGCGTCGACTGCTGCTCCAGCACCCGCACCACATAGCGGGGATCGGACGCCAGGCGGGAGACATTGAGGAACACCTCCCGGGCGCCGCTGCCACCCTTGCCGGCACTGTCGAACCGCTTGGAGGGGTCGTCGAGGATGGTGAGATTGAACAGGTTGGGGTCGCGGCTCGCCAGCGGCAGGTCCTGGTCGCGGGTGAGGGAATCGACGCTGGCCACCAGGTTGCGTCCCCAGGTGCCGGGACTCGCCGCGCTGAGGGTGTTGCCGCCGCCGAGGTCGATGGTGGCCGGCGCCGCCGCGCTGCCGGCTGGGGTGCGCGTCGCCGTGCGAACGATGATCGCCTGGCTGCCGCCGTTGGCGAAGAACTGCTGCACCGCGTAACTGAGCGTGCTCAGCCGCCACAGCCCCCCAAAGAGGCGTTCGTAGTCGCCGTAGCTCGAGCAGAGAATCGGCTGATCGAGGGGACCCTTCCAGGCGCGGCCCACAAAGGCGGTGATCGACGTGGGCACGCCGGTGATCGTGCGGACGCCGCTGGGAACCTCCTCGATGTAGACACCGGGGTAGGTGAGGGTAACGGGCATGGGGCTAAACGTCTCTGGGTTTTTTGGCTTTGGGTTTTAAGCTTGATGAAGGGCGCCTTCGGGGGCAGGGACAGAAAGGTAAAAGCCTGTATTTCGGTGTCTTGGCATCGGTGTCTTTGTAGCTGTCCCATCTCCGCAAGCGTAGCCCGCTAGCGCCAGGCGGACCGTGGTGGAACGTTTCGACACATTGGCACTAGCTGGGTGGGCCGCCGCGGTGATCCCCGACTCCTGCTCCCGGACGGTTAGACCGGAGCGACGGACCCTTCCGAGGAGCACGCCCCATGAGCCGCCACGCCCTGCCGCCGATCGCCGGCCGCGAGGACGAGATCCTGGGCCTGAGCCAGTTGCAATCACCCGTATTTCTGCCGCAAACCAACCTTGATCTGGCACAGATTCACTCCGCTTTTGCCTGTGCTCTGCACATGCACCAACCCACGATCCCGGCCGGGCAGCAGGGTGAACTGATCAGCCATCTTCAGTACATGTTTGCCCATCCTGGCGAGGGCGATAACCACAATGCCGAACCCTTCGCCCACTGCTACCAACGCCTCGCCGATCTCCTCCCCCAGCTGATGGCGGCGGGCGCCAACCCGCGGGTGATGCTCGATTACTCCGGCAATCTGCTCTGGGGGTTTGAGCAGATGGGTCGCCACGACATCCTCGAATCGCTGCAGCGCCTCGCCACCGATCCGGTCCTCGTGCCCCATGTGGAGTGGCTGGGTACGTTCTGGAGCCATGCCGTGGCCCCCTCCACCCCGATCCCCGACCTGAAGCTGCAGATCCTGGCCTGGCAGCACCATTTCGCGGCTCTGTTCGGCGATGACGCCCTGCGGCGGGTGAAGGGCTTCTCACCGCCGGAGATGGCCCTGCCCAACCATCCCGACACGCTGCATGCCTTCGTGACGGCCCTGCTGGAGTGTGGCTACCGCTGGCTGCTGGTGCAGGAGCACAGCGTCGAAAACCTCGATGGCACGGGACTGCGCCACGAGCAGAAGTATCTGCCCCAGCGGCTGGTGGCCCGCAGCTCCAGCGGTGCGGAGGTGTCCATCACCGCCCTGATCAAGACGCAGGGCTCCGATACCAAGCTGGTGGGCCAGATGCAGCCCTATTACGAGGCGCTGGGCCTGGAGCGGCAGCCGCTGGCGGGCCAGCTGATTCCAGCGCTGGTGACCCAGATCGCCGATGGCGAGAACGGCGGGGTGATGATGAATGAATTCCCGGCCGCCTTTGTGCAGGCCCATCAGCGGCTGGCCCGCGAGGGGGGCGGCCGCTCGGGCACCGTGGCGATCAACGGCACGGAATACCTGGAGCTGCTGGAGGCCGCCGGCGTGACGGCCGCGGATTTGGCGCCGATCCAGGCGGTGGGGCAGCAGCGGCTGTGGCGGGAGGTGGGCGACGCGCCCAGTCCGGAGGCCGTGGCGGCAGCCATCACCCGTCTGCAGGCAGCGGACCCCGGCTTTTCGATGGCCGGGGCCTCCTGGACCAACAATCTCAGCTGGGTGGAGGGCTACGCCAACGTGCTGGAACCGATGCAGCAGCTAAGCGCCGCCTTCCACCAGCGCTTCGACCCCCTGCTGGCTGACAATCCCGCCATCAGCCAGGGCCAGCCCTACCAGGAGGCCTTGCTTCACCTGCTGCTGCTGGAAACCAGCTGCTTCCGCTACTGGGGCCAGGGCGTGTGGACCGAGTACGCCAGGGAGATTCATCGGCGCGGCGCGGCGGCGATCGCCCAGGCGTGCTGAATCTGGCAGAGCGTCTGGTTGGTGAACTTCAGAGGGCGGCGAAGCGCTGATCAAAATCCTTGGCGGCCGCTTCGGTGAAGGCAAAGCTGCGGCGGATGTAGGCGAGGGTGGTCTTCTCGGTTTCGGTCACCCCCGGCCCATCAGCGGCGGAGGCGAACAGCGCCTCCACCTCATCTTTGGAGAGGTTGGATTCACCGCGGCCGGTGGTGTGCTGGCGCGCCAGATCGAGAAGCTCCTTTTCGTAGGTCACCCCGTCGATGGTTTCGTAGGCCATGGCGGCGCCACTGCGAAGATCCCCTCCAGGGTATGCAGGCTCCTGGAGCAGCGCCATCGGCTTCGGCCCGCCGCGGGGGAGAATGCAGGCTGACGATGGGTCCCAGCTTGCACGACCCGTCGCCGAGCCGTCCGCGGGGCCTTTCCCAGCCCCGATTCCGCGCCCGCTCGGAGCGGATCCAGGCGGGCAAAGCCCTGCGCCGCCGCCTGCCGCGCGAGCAGCAGGGCCAAGGGCCGGCGCCGGGCGAGCCGCGCGATCCGATCGCGCTCCTGGAGGCCTCGAACCAGGACCGGCTGCCGGAGTTGATTCCGATCCGTTACGGGCGGATGCTGCGCAGCCCCTTCACCTTCCTGCGCGGCGCCGCCGCCCTGATGGCCCATGATCTGGCCGCCATGCCCACAACGGGGGTGACGGTGCAGGCCTGCGGCGACTGCCATCTGCTGAATTTTGGTCTGTTCGCCACGCCGGAGCGGCATCTGGTGTTCGACCTCAACGATTTCGATGAAACCCATCCCGCCCCCTGGGAGTGGGATCTCAAGCGGTTGGTGAGCAGCATCGTGGTGGGTGGCCGCGATTTTGAGCTCAGCGACGACGACTGTCGCGACAGCGTGCTGGCCTGCAGCCGCGCCTATCGCGAGCACCTGCGCGCGTATTCGCGCCTGAGCCTGATCGCCACGGCTCCGGATGAGCGCGCGAAGCAGCGACGCCGCGATCTGGCGGAGAAAGCGCGCAGCCGGGTGATCGATCACCTGTTTCCCCGCATCACCACCAGCGTGGGCGGCCCGCCGCGCCTTCTGGATCAACCGCCGGTGCTCTTCCATCCGGCCGTGGAGGATTTCGACCAACTGGTCCAGGAAGGCCTGGAGGATTACCGCCTCACCCTCTCGGAGGAGCGGCGGGTGCTGTTCGATCGCTACCGCTTCGAGGATGCGGCCCTGAAGGTGGTGGGCATCGGCAGCGTGGGCACCCGCTGATCCTGCAGTTCAAGGAGGCACGCCGTTCGGTGCTTGAACCCTTCACCACCGCCAGCGCCTACGACAACCAGGGCCAGCGGGTGGTGATGGGCCAGCGCCTGATGCAGTCGTCCAGCGACATCTTTCTGGGCTGGGTGCGCGGTCGCGGTGGCCGCGACTTCTACGTGCGCCAGCTGCGCGACATGAAGATATCGGTGCCGATCGAGGGCTGCACGGGCGGCCAGCTGCGCCGTTATGCCGAATTCTGCGGCTGGTCGCTGGCCCGCGCCCACGCCAAGTCCGGCGACGGGACCACGATCAGCGGCTACCTGGGCAAGGGCGAGGCCTTCGATCAAGCCATGGTGCAGTTTGCCCTGGCCTACGCCGATCAGACGGCATGGGATCATGCCGCCCTGGTGGAGGCGGTGCGCTGCGGACGGGTGGAGGC
>JBIKTO010000120.1:0-7153 GCA_044348065.1 Cyanobium sp. | reverse complement strand
CGGTCTGCCGCTCCAGGGCCTCGCGGCCGATGAAGGCGGCGGGCATCTCCAGGTGCACCAGCCAGCCCAGGGAGGCCTCCAGCGGCGTGGTGGCCGCGTCCATGTCGTTGCCGTAGAGGTGCATGGCGGCCTCCAGGCGCAGGGTGTCGCGGGCGCCGAGGCCGCAGGGGGTCACCCCCTCCGCCAGCAGCCGCTCCCACAGGGCCAGGCCCGTTTCGCGGTCCACCAGCAGCTCGAAGCCGTCCTCCCCCGTGTAGCCGGTGCGGCCCACGAACACCGGCGCGCCCTCCAGGGCGCCGCCCCGCAGGGTCAGCTCCCGGTGGCCGAAGCGGGGCAGGCCGGAGAGGTCGGCGCCCGTGAGGGCCTCCAGCCGCGCCGGCGCCTCCGGGCCCTGCAGGGCCAGCAGCACCCCATCCCCCTTGCGGTCGCGCACCGCAATCCCCCGGGGCTCCAGCTGCTCGCGGATCCAGGCGGTGTCCGCCTCAGCGCAGGCGGCGTTGATCACCACCACCAGCTCGTCGGTCTCGACCCCCCCGGCCTCGACGCGGCCCCGGTCATAGATGATCAGGTCGTCGCGGATGCCGCCGGCGTCGTTGAGCAGCACCGTGTAGCAGGCCTCGCCGGGGCCGATGCGGAACAGGTCGCTGGGCACCAGGGCCTGCAGGGCGTCCTTGACGCCGTCGCCGCGCAGCTCCAGCACGCCCATGTGGGAAATGTCGAACACGCCGCAGTGCTGACGCACCGCCTGGTGCTCCTGCACCAGGCCGCCGAACTGCACCGCCATCTCCCAGCCCGCGAAGGGCACCATGCGGCCGCCGGCGGCCTTCGCGGCGGCGTTCAGGGGTGTGCGCGACAGGGATTCCGCGGCGGGGGAGGGGGCGGCCATGGGGGGCACGGGGCAGGCAGTGGCGGGATCCTATGGAGGTGGGGGGCAGCGGTTGTGCTTCACAAGTCCGGAGAAAGCCTGACGATCCGGTTTTCCCCATGGCTGAAGGGCCTGGGCTTGATTACCTTTGGCGGCCAAGGATTCTTTGTTGGATGGGCAACCGTCCCAGCTGCCGCAGCTGCCGCCACTGCACCCCGCCCGTCGGGGTGGAGCTGGGTTGGTGTCAGCTGCGCCAGCTGCCGATCCATCCCGATCTGATGGGGGATCTCTGGTGCCACCACTGGACGGCGCGACCGCCGAAGCTGCCCGTGATGACCCCCCTACCGGGGTCTCAGGCAGCCCCCGCCAACGAGCAGCTCAGCTTCGCGGGCCTGGAGCGGGAGGACGGCTGAGGCCAATGCGGGGCGCGGTAGCGGGCGCTACCCCCGACCTGGATTCAGGATCCTTTACATATAGGTTGTTCGATTCGACATTCCGCCCCTGGAGGTGCCCCGCCTTGGTCGCCAGTCCCACATCCACCACGCCGATCGAATTGATGGCTGCCCAGGTGGCGTGCGAGATCATCACCCTGCCCACCGGCTCCCAGGTGTTTCAGCGCGGTGCCAGCGCCAACGCCATCTACGGCGTGCGCCGCGGCATGGTGGAGCTCTGCGGCGAACAGGGAGAGAAAACCTGTTACCGGCCCGGCGAGCTGTTCCGCTACCTCGACATCGTCTGGCATGAGGGCCGGCACCGCAGTGACGCCGTGGCCCTCACACCGGTGGAGATCCTGCGCCTCGACCGGCTGCGCTTCCTCAACCTGCTTCACAACCACCCCACCCTGGCGATCCTGCTGATCGGGCAACAGCACGAGCGCCTGAGGGAACAGCGGGCCAGCGGCACCTGCTGCTACTGAAGCGTCCTCAGTCGTTCGTCGCGCTGGCGCCGAGGAGCAGCAGCAGGCTGCGCACCACCTTCGCCGCCAGCACCGCGCTCACGCCGCTGGCATCCAGCTGGGGGGCCAGCTCCACCACATCGGCCGCCACCAGGCGGTGGTGGCGCAGCTCCTCCACCAGCCTGGCGAAGTCACCCCAGCGGAAGCCGCCCGGTTCCGGCGTTCCAGTGCCCGGCAGCACCGCCGGATCGAACCAGTCCAGATCCACCGTGAGGTAGAGCGGGCGGCCGCGCAGGGGCCGCAGCTCTTCCGCCAGGTTCGGCAGCCCCACCAGCCGGCCGCTGTCGCGCAGCTCCGTGAATTCCGCGCGGGTGCCGCTGCGGATCGCCACCTGCAACAAGGCGCCGCTCGGCAGCACCTCCAGGCAGCGGCGCATGGCGCAGGCGTGGCTGTGGCGGGCACCCAGCCATTCCTCGCGCAGATCGGCGTGGGCGTCGAGCTGCACCAGCACCAGGTCGGGATGGTGCTGGGCCACCGCCGCCACCGCGCCGCTGCTGATCGAATGCTCGCCGCCCAGCATCAGGGGCGCCAGGCCCAGGCTCAGCACCTGGCGCGTGGCCTCGTGCACGGCGGCCACCACCGGCTCCGGTGCGCCGAAGGGGATCGCCACCGCCCCCAGATCCGCGAAGGGGAGGTCGTCCAGGTCTTGATCCAGCTGGGGGCAATAGGTTTCCAGGCCGCTGCTCACCTCCCGGATCGCCGCCGGCCCGAAGCGGGTGCCGGGCCGGAAGGAGGTGGTGCCGTCGTAGGGCACGCCGAACAGGCCCACACGGCAGCCGGCGGGATCGCGGCGGGCGCCCATGAACACGGCGCCGTCGTCGTCGAACAGGGCGTCGGGGTCGGCGGGGCGAGGGGAGAGGCTCATGTGCTCAGGGCCCGTTCGATGAAGGCGGGCATCGCCTCGAAGGCCCCCCGCTGCCAGCGGGGCGACCAGATCTGGCAGCCGTCGGCCACGGCGGCGGCCCGTTGCGGGTCGGGCTGGCGGTAGCGGGGGCCCTCCACGGCGGCGAAGCAGAAGCTCCACCAGCCGCTGGGGTACATCGGCACCCAGCCGTAGAGGGGATCGGCGTGGCCGAACACCTGCCGCAGCAGCCGCACCGTGTCGAGGTGCACCTGGCGGAAGGCCTCCGGCGATTCGCTCTGGGTGGCGAACACCCCGCCCGGCCGCAGGATGCGGCGGCAGTGCTCGAAGAAGGCGCGGTTGAACAGCCCCTCGGCCGGGCCGGCCGGATCGGAGCCGTCGACGATCACCACGTCGTAGCTGGCGTCGGCGGCGGCCGCCACCCAGGCGATGCCGTCGCCCACCGTGAGCTGGAAGCGGGGGTCGCTCCAGCAGCCCCCCCCGATCGAGGGCAGATGCCTCTGGCTCCACTCCACCACCAGCCCGTCGATCTCCACCATGTGGAGCTGGCGCACGCCGCTGTGGCGCAGGCATTCGCGGGCGGTGCCGCCATCGCCGCCGCCGATCACCAGCACCCGATCCACGGCCGCGGCACTGCAGAGGGCGGGGTGCACCAGGGCCTCGTGGTAGTGCCGCTCCTGGCGCTCGGCGGTCATCCAGCAGCCATCGAGCAGCAGGCCCTTGCCGTAGCGCTCGCTCTCGATGATCGTCACCCGCTGGAAGGGGCTCTGGGCCTCCTCCAGCACCCGGCCGGCCAGGCCGTAGCGCACGCCCTCGTGCTCCTCATCGATCCAGTCAGGCATGGGGAGGGCCGGCGGTGGGGCGTGCGTCCTTCCCAGCTAAACCGCCGACGGGACCCCCTGTCACCGCAGCATGGTGCTCTGCCGCCTGTCGCCGTGGGCACCGACGACCTGTCGATCGACGCCACCGACGTGGTGATCCCGGCGGCGGAGCTGCGCTGGCGCTTCTCGCGCGCCTCCGGGCCCGGCGGGCAGGGGGTGAACACCACCGATTCGCGGGTGGAGCTGGTGTTCGATCTGGCGGCGAGCGGGGCCCTGAGCGAACCCCTGCGCCGCCGGGCCCTGGCGCGCCTGCAGGGGCGGCTGATGGGCGGGGAGCTGGTGGTGGTGGCCGCCGAGCACCGCTCCCAGTGGCGCAACCGCCAGGCGGCGCGCCAGCGGCTGGCCGACCTGCTGGCCATGGCCCTGGCGCCGCCGCCACCGCCCCGGCGCCCTACCCGGCCGACCCGGGCCTCCCAGCGGCGCCGCCTGGAGATCAAGCGCCAGCGGGGCTCCCTCAAGGCCGACCGCCGGGAGGGCCGCCGTCCATCCGGGGAGTGAGGGGGGGCTTGGTTTCGGCCCGGATGGCGGCCTTGGCCTGCCGCCAGAGCGCTTCCAGCTCCGCCAGGCTGCGCCCGGCCAGATCACCCCCCAGGGCCGCCTCGACGCGGGCGAAGCGATCGAGAAAGCGGTGGTTGGTGCCCGCCAGGCCCTCCTCCGGATCCAGGCCACACCAGCGGCCCACATTCACCAGGGTGAACAGCACATCGCCCAGTTCCGTCTCGGCGTGGGCCCGGTCGCCCGAGGCCACGGCTTCCTTGAGCTCGTCGAGCTCCTCGTGCACCTTCTGCCACACCCCGTCCAGGTCGTCCCATTCGAAGCCGGCGGCGGCGGCCCTGCGGGAGATCGCCATCGCCCCGGCCAGGGCCGGCAGCCCCCGCACCTTGCCCGCCAGCCGCTCGCTGAGGGGGCTGGCGCTGGGCTCGGCCGGACCCGCCGCCTGCCGCTGCTCCTGGGCCTTGATCGCCTCCCAGTGACCCCGCACCGCGGCGCTGTCGGCCGCCTCGGCGTCGGCGAACACATGGGGATGGCGGCGCACCAGCTTGGCGCTCAGCCCCCGCGCCACCCCTTCCAGATCGAAGCGGCCCGCTTCGCTGGCGATGCGGGCGTGGAGCAGCACCTGCAGCAGCAGATCCCCCAGCTCCTCCTCCAGATGCCGGTCGTCGCCGTGGCGGATGGCGTCGGCCACCTCGTGGGCCTCCTCCAGCACGTAGGGGATCAGGGAGGTGTGGGTCTGCTCCAGGTCCCAGGGGCAGCCGCCCTCGGGGTCCCGCAGGCGGTTCACGATGGCGATCAGCTCCGCCAGGGCGTCCAGCGCTCCGGCCTGGGGGGAGGGGGGCATGGCTGTCCACCGCAGGGCGAGGCCACTGTGCTGCAACCGCCCTACCGGCGTCTGCGGGCCCGCTGCAGCCCCCGGCGCCGCAGCCAGCGCAGGGGCCGGGGCAGCCGCGGGATCGGGTCGCCGTCCTGGATCAGATGCAGCCAGCTGCTGGCCTCCACCCCCACCAGCGCCGGCAGCAGCAGCGGTTGCTGGTCGCGCCAGAGGCGCGGCAGGGCGCTGAGCAGCTGGCCCGCCGACGGGGACCCGAGGGGCTGGGCCAGCTGGCTGAGCAGGGCCGCCGCCAGCGCCAGGTAGGCCAGCCGGCCGGCGCTGCCCAGCAGGGGGGTGTGGGAGAGGGCGGAGCGGTGGCTGAGCAGGCGCCGGTAGGGCCACCACACCAGGGCCAGGGGGCCCCAGCGGTGGGTGGCGCGGGAGCGGGTGTCCAGGTCGGGGGAGAGCCAGAGGCCGCCCACCAGGAAACCCAGCGCCGCCATCAGGGCCGCGGCGGGCCCCAGGGCCGGCCACCAGAGCAGCCCGAAGGGCAGCGCCAGCAGGCCGGTGGCGCGGTCGTGCTGGCGGCCGCTGGCCATCGACGCCGGGGCAGGGGTCTGGGCGGAGGGTAGGGGCGTTTTGGTGCTCGGCAGGGAGCGCGGGGCCGGGACGGTCGGGCAGAATCAGGACCGTGCGCGATTAGCTCAGCGGTAGAGCAGCTGTCTTACACACAGCATGTCGCTGGTTCGAATCCGGCATCGCGCATCGCCCCTATCCTTCACTCACCGCACGTCCGACTCGGCTTCGAGGAGCGGTTGGCGGCGCTGGGATGGCCGCCGCTGGTGCCCGAGCGCTTCCTGGGCGAGCCGAGCCTTGACCTCGCCGACCTGCTGCGCCGCGACGGGCAGGGCCGCGGCGGTGGGCGAGCTGGCGGTGCGGCGGGCTTCAGCCCTCGGGGTAGAGCAGCTCCGAGAGCTCGTCGGGGTCAACGTCGTACACGCGCGCCAGGGTGGTTTCGATGGCGCTGGTCACCACGTCCGGCAGGAAGCGCATGGCGTTGAGGGCGTCATCGGCGATGTCCTCGGTGAGCAGCTTCTCCCCCCCCAGCTTCTCGTCGTTGATCACGGCCATCACCCAGCTCTGGTAGGCGGTGACGAGGTCGTCGAACTCGAGCTCCGGGTCGTTCAGATCCAGGGCCATCGGGGCGTCTCCGGGACGTTGCCTCCGCAGTCTGCCCATCGGCGGGCCGCCCCATGGGGCGAGGACCGAACCCGTTCAGGGGAGATCATCGATGGATTCCGGCCCGGTGGGCAGGAGGAGGCAGTCGCCGGCCATGTCCGTCAGCCCGAAGAAAGGCAATTGGAAATTGACGAAGCTGGAGCGTGGTGCCACCTGGAAGCTGGCGAAGCCATCGTTCAGGCAGATGCGTTCGAGGCTGGATTCGGTCATGTCGCTGGGGATACCTCTGTCCAGATCGGCATGGATGTCGATGATGCCGATGTCCATCGAATAGGCACCCGGGGCGAGTTCGAGGACAAAGCTGAATTGAAAGCCGATCTCCGTGCCGGCTTCGAGCGGGCCGCTCCTGATCCCGTGCTGAATCGAGTGCTTGCCATGAACAAAGACATTGGTGCGATCCTTGATGGAAATGCCGACGCTCATGCAGTCAAAGCGGATTTGGGTCAGTACGTCGCACTGGATGTACATGCGGCTCCCCTGCTCGAAGACGGAACAGGGATTGCCCTCCTCATCCGAGAGGGTGATGCGGGTGAAGGCAGCTCTGTCGCGACCCACCTGGAGAACGTTGTTCAGGGGAATCTCAGCCAGGGGGCTCACCTGGATCCGCTCCCTGGCGGACGCGTGCGGCTTGCTGCCTTGCGTTGTCGGAGAGCCGGGGAGGGATCGGCCGGCAGCGCTCGAGCGGCTGCTGGTTGGTGGTGGCGTGGCGCCAGGTGGAGCCGCAGCGCTGCGCTCGAGGATCTGATATTCCTTGACCGCCACGCTCGACTTGCCAAAGAAGGCGCAGCGCCCGTGATCGAGCACCATCGCCATGTCCGTGAACTGTGAAACGGTCACCAGGTCATGACTGACAAAGAGAATGCTGGTGCCCGCTTCGCTGAGGCGGCGCATCCGCTCGAAGCACTTCTGTTGGAAAAAGATATCGCCAACCGAAAGGGCTTCGTCAACAATCAACACGTCGGGATCAAGCAGGACCTGCACACTGAAAGCCAGGCGCATCATCATGCCGCTGGAGTAGGTCTTCACCGGCTGATCGATGAAG
>JBIKTO010000119.1:0-7168 GCA_044348065.1 Cyanobium sp. | reverse complement strand
TGGCCCCCACCGCCAGCACCGCGGTGGCGATGGCGATCGGCGATGCCCTGGCGGCGGTGTGGATGGAGCGGCGCGGCATCTCCCCCCAGGATTTTGCCCTCAACCACCCCGCCGGCGCCCTCGGCAAGCAGCTCACCCTCACCGCCGCCGACCTGATGGTGCCGGTGGAGCGGCTGACGCCCCTGGCGGCCACGACGCCCCTGGCGGAGGTGATCGCTCACCTCACCGCCGCCGGCGTGGGGGCCTGCTGGGTGGCCCACACGGAGCATCACCAGCGCATTCACGGCCTGATCACCGACGGTGATCTGCGCCGCGCCCTGCAGCAGCACGGGCCGGAGGAGTGGAGCCGGCTGACGGCCGGCGATCTGATGACGACCGATCCGATCACCGTGCAGGACACCACCCTGGCGATCCACGCCATTGAGCGGATGGAGCGGAATCGCCGCAAGGCGATCGGCGTGCTGCCGGTCACGGATGCCGAACTGCGCATGCTCGGCCTGCTGCGCCTCCACGATCTGGTGCAGGCGGGGCTGACCCGCTGAAGCGTCTCCCGCCGGCTCAGTCCCCCAGGTCGGCGGCGAGGGCGCGGGCCTGCTCCAGCTGCTCCGGCGTATCCACCGAGAGGGATTCCCCCTCCACGGCGAAGGTGCCGATGCTGATGCCCGCCTCCAGGAGTCGCAACTGCTCCAGCTTCTCGATCTCCTCCAGGGGCGAGTGGGGCAGCTCGTTCCAGCGGGCCAGCACGTCGGCCCGGTAGCCGTAGATCCCCACGTGGCCCCAGTAGGGCACATGGGCGTGCCACTCGGCCGGATCGACGCCGCGGACGTGCGGGATCGCCGAGCGGGAGAAGTACAGAGCGCGTCCATCCGCCGACACCAGCGTCTTGACGACGTTGGGGTTGTGCACCTTCTCGGCACCCATCCGGTACACGGGTGTCAGCACCTCCGCTGCCGGACCCCGCCGATCAAATTCCTCGGCCATCGCGTCGATCGCGGCGGGGTCGATGAACGGTTGGTCGCCCTGCACGTTGAGGATCACCGTTTCCTCGGCGGGGGCTCCGGCCAGCTCCACCATGCGCTCCACCACCGAGGCGATGCGCTCGCTGCCCGAGCCACAGCCGGGGCTCGTGGCCAGGCCCGTGAAGCCCCAATCCGCGGCCGCGGCGATCAGGGCGTCGCTGTCGGTGCAGAGCACCACCGCCTCCGGGCGGCTCGCCTGACGGCAGCGCTCCAGCACGCGGCGCAGCATCGGCCGCCCGCCGATGTCAGCCATCACTTTGCCGGGCAGGCGCGAAGACTCGAGCCGGGCCGGCACCGCCACGACGAACCGCATCCTTCCTCGGCCGACTGCGCCGGAGCCTACGGCGCTCCTGCGGTCACCAGGCGGCGGTCCGCGCCCGCGCCCGCTCCAGCAGCGCAGCCACCGCGGCCGGCTCGGCGGGCGGGCGCTCGCCGGCGGCCACCTCGCGATAGAGGTCGGCCACCCGCCAGCTCTCGCTGTCGGGATCGGCGCCGTGGCGGGGGATCAGGTGCAGGTGGAAGTGGCGCGCCCCCTCCCCGAAGGCGATCGCGTACACCCGCTCGCAGCCGGTCAGCTCACGCACCAGGGCGCTGCAGCGCTGCAGCATCGGCCCCAGGGCGGCGCATTCCGCCGCGTCGAAGTCCGCCGGCCCGCCGACGTGGCGGAGGCTGTCGAGCATCAGCCAGCCAGCCAGGGGCGCGGGCAGGGGATGGTGACGCAGCAGCCAGGGACCCTCGCGGTGGATCCCCAGCTCGGCGCCGGGGGCGCCGGCGTGGATGCGGCAGATGCCGCAGCGGGAGGACGGAGCCATGGGCCAAGCTTGCATCAGTCCCGGCTGCGCCCATCGCCCCCCCCGCCGACGCCCGCGGCCGCCAAGCCCCTGGCCGCGAAGCCCCGAGCCCTGATGCTTCCGCCGCGCCATCGGCCGCCGCGGAGCAGGGTCTGGTGATCGTCACGGTGGCCTACAACAGCGGTGCCGTGCTTCCCGGCCTCGCGGCCGATCTGGCCCGCCAGACCCTGCCCCCGCGCACCTGGCTGGTGGTGGATAACAGCCCGTGCAGCGCACCCCTGCCTCAGACGGTCCTGAGGGCCAGCGGTGTGCCCCTTCAGCCCCTCACCGGCGTCGAGGGGGAGGGCTTCGCCGATGGCTGCAACCGCGCCTTTGACTGGCTGGCGGCGCGGGGCTGGCGTGGTTGGGTCTGGCTGCTGAATCCGGACATCGCTCTGCCCCGGGGAGACGAACTGGCCGAGATGCTCCAGCGTCTGGGGGAGCTGCCTCCGGGGGCCCTGGTGGGTACGGCCGTCTCGGATGGCGACGCAGGTGTCGAGGCCAGCGGCGGCTGGATCGATCCCGGCCTCGCCTTCCGCCGTCGCCGGCTGGGTCCCGAATCGCTCCAACGGGGCCAACCCGTGGCGGTGGACTGGCTGAGCGGCTGCAGCCTGGCGCTGCGGCCCGAGGCCCATTGCCCCAGCGCCCGTTTTGATCCCCGCTTCCCCCTGTACTACGAGGACCAGGACCTCTGTCTGCGGCTGGGGCGTCGCGGCGCACCGGTGCTCTGGCAGCCCGTGCCGCAGGTGGTGCATCGCCGCGGCACCGGCAGTGCTGCTCCAGGCCCGCGGCGCGTGCGCCTCTCCACCCTGGGATATCTGCGCTTCCTGCGACGCCATTGCCCGGGCTGGGTGTTCGCGCTGCGAGCGGCGAGGCTTCTGTCCCTCAGCTTGCTGCGGCTGCCGTTGCGGCCCCGTCGCAGCGTTGCCGCTCTGGGGGCCCTGGCGACCGTGCTGATCGAGGGCCTCCGGGGTGATCCCGCCTGAGCTCGATGACCCCTTCCCCCCCCCTGGCCCTGTTCAACGGCAGCTACCTCAGCCGCCGCCCCACCGGCATCGGTGTGGTTGCCAGGGATCTGGTCATGGCCCTTGATCCCCGGCAGGTGCCTTTGCTGGACCCTCTCGGCCTGGGCCGTCCCGGCAGCCTGTCGATCCCTGACACCCTCTCGCCGGAGCACGGCCGCCGCGGCCATTTCGACCGAATCCTCTGGACCCAGCAGGAACTGCCGGGGCTGCTGCGCCACAGCGGTGCGCCGCTGCTGCTCTCACCTCTGCCGGAGGCACCGGTGCTGCGTGGCGTTCGCTCGGTGGTGCTGGCCCACGACCTGCTGCCCCTGCGTTACCCCCAGCCCACGCCTCTGCTCGCCTACCACCTGGCCTATGTGCCGCTGGTGCTGCATCGGGCTGTGCGCGTGCTGTGCAACTCCGAAGCGACGGCGCGGGAGGTGCACGGTCGTCTCGGCGTGCCGGCCCGTCGGCTGATCCCGATCCGGCTGGGGTTCGATCCGGGGCTGTTGCGGCCGCTGGGCCTGGTGCGCGAACCCTTCTTCCTGGTGCTGGGCCGCCATGACCCGCACAAGAACCTGGCAAGGGTGTTGCGGGCCTTCGCCGCCGTGCCCGATCCGGAGCGGCAGCTGCGCTTGAAATTGGTGGGTCCCCACGACCGTCGCACCACACCGGCTCTGCGGCGACTCGCCGCCGAGCTGGGGATCAGCCCTCGCTGCGACTGGATTCCCTGGGTGAGCGACGAGGAGCGACTGCAGCTGCTCAACCGTTGCCGCGCTCTGGTGATGGTCAGCCTGTGGGAGGGCTTCGGTCTGCCGGCTCTGGAGGCCATGGCCTGCGGCGCGCCGGTGATCGCCGCCCGGGCCGGCGCCCTGCCGGAGGTGGTGGGGGATGCGGGCCTGCTCGTGAATCCAAGGGAACCGGCGCAGATCACCGCTGCCCTGGTGGCCCTCGGCAGTGACAGGGGCCTGGCAGAGCGGCTCACGCTCGCTGGTCCACTGCGTGCCTCCCGGTTCCGCTGGAGCGATACAGCCGCCCAGGTGGAAGACCTGCTTCTGGGCCTGGCCTAATTCGCCCATCCGCAGCCCTTTTGATGTGTTCTGCGCTACTTGGCATGGTCTGCGGGGTGGGAATGGGGTTGCTCAAGTGGCTTCTGATCGGTTTCTATAGGCAAAGCCTTCGGTGATCATCTGGAACCATCGACCTCCAGCGAGTCAGGTTCCGGCTGGGAAAATCGTCGGATCCTGATCACTGGCGGCCTGGGATTCATCGGTTCCACGCTGGCGATCCGCTTGAGCGATCTGGGCGCACAGGTCACTGTCGTCGACAGCATGATTCCGGAATACGGCGGGAATATGCATAATCTGGCCGGCCATGAACGGCGTGTAAGCATAAACCTTTCTGATATTCGCGATCGCTTTTCTCTCCAGGCTCTGCTGGCCAACCAGGAGGTGATCTTCAATCTCGCCGGACAAGCCAGTCATCTTGATTCCATGCATGATCCCCAGACAGACCTGGAGATCAATGGCATGGCTCAGCTGAGCCTGCTGAAGCTTTGTCAGCGCGTGAATCCCGATGCGCGAATCGTGTTCGCCAGCACGCGCCAGATCTATGGGCATCCCAGATATCTGCCGGTGGATGAAGACCATCCGATCAATCCGGTTGATATCAATGGTATCAACAAGCTCTCCGCTGAACTTGATCATTGGCTCTACCATCAGGTATATGGTCTCAGCACGTGTGTGCTGCGGCTGACCAACATCATTGGTCCTCGTATGCGCATCCTTGATGCCAGGCAGACTTTTCTAGGGGTCTGGATTCGACGACGTCTCGATCGGCAGCCGATCGAGGTCTGGGGTGGCGATCAGTTGCGCGATTTCAATGATGTCGAAGATGTCGTTGACGCGCTCTTGTTGGCGGGTGCCGAGGCATCTCTGCCTCCCGATCCCTACAATCTTGACTCTTCCGAAACGATCAGCCTGCGTGAACTTGCAGAATTGATGATCGATCTCAATGGCGCCGGTGAACTGGAGATCCGGTCTTTCCCCGAGGAGCGTCGTAAGATCGATCTTGATGACTACTATTCTTCCTGCAGCCGCTTTCTGCGGGCTACAGGCTGGAAGTTTCGGCATACCCTTCGCCAAACCGTAGGGAGAACTCTCGGCTGGGGCGGCTCTGAAACGCCTGGGGAATGGGGCTGCCCAGCAGTGCCCAGTCGTCGACGTTGAGGGTCGGTGAACTCACCTCCTGCCAGTGGATAGCCAGGAAGATCAGCAGGAAGAATCCGCCCCACTTCAGCGTGTTCCGCGATCGCAGTGCGGCCGGAAGTTCCCCCACCTGAGTGGATCGCGCTGGTGTGGCTCCCTCCGTCGGGCAGGGGTCTGGAGAGTGTGCCAATGGCCAGCCTCTGATCTTGACCACCCTCCTACAGCGTTGGCTGGCGGTGACCACGGGCTGAACTGTGTTGTCGGCTACCCGAAGGAGATGGGTGGCTGACGTATTCAGCGCATCGTCATGTAATGCGGCCGCTCCTCGGCGGCAGCCTGGCTCAGCCTGAGCAGCTGGGGGTCGACATCCTCCGGCAAGGAGAGCCTCACCCTGCTCTCCCCGCCACACAGGCGCAGCGCCGCCAGCAGCATCAGGCTCTCCCCCACCAGCACCGTGCCGCTCCACTGCGGCAGCAGCGTTTCGGGGGGGACCCTCAGCTCCCTGTCGCCCGCCTGCAAGGGCAGACTCCAGGACCGCTTGGCCGCCACCGGATGGGGAACCAGGACCCAGGGGTGCGGCAGCTCCGACGCTCTGTCCTGCAGACGTTCAACGCCGGGCGAGTCGATGATCAGGGTGCCGCCGACCAGCGACGGATCGAGGCGATCGGCGAGGTTCTGGCGGGTCGTCCGGTCCTCGGCGGAGTACAGCGGGCCGAGTTCCTGATAGCTGAAGCGCCGGCACCAGTCGGCCCGGAACGGCGGTGCGTCGGAGAACAGCCAGCAGGGGGTGCCCGCGGCGAACGCCTGGGGATCGATGGCCTTCGGTGTGCTCCGGTACTGATCCAGACCGTCGTCGAGCAGGGACAGACCGCGGGCCCGGCGGGCCAGCAGCCGCAGGCCCCGGCCGGCATGGGAGAGATGGCTGAGCCATAGCTCGCGCACCAGACCGATCGCCGCCCACGGCAGCAGAACCCCATAGCTCAGCGGCCGGGCGTGCAACCGCACGGGCCAGCGACGACAGTCTGCGGTGTTGAGCTGGATCCGCTCCGGTTCCCACAGAAGAATGGTCAGCCCCCAGGAGACGGGCCCCAGACGGTCGTGCAGACGGCGGGCAGCCTCCAGCTGAATGGCATTCGAGGCGAGAACGACACGGAGCAGCACGCGGGTGGCTTCAGAAGGGGGTAGGCATCCTTGAAAACCGTATCGCTCCCTGGCAGAGCGGCTTGCTAGCACTCAGCCTCTCAGAGACGGGTCAGCCGGTTGTGCAAGGGCGGATCCAGCAGTCCGCGCTGCAGGCACTGATCAAGGAATCGGTAGTCGCTCCGGTAGATCCGCCGCGCCTTGGTCTCCAGTTCGGGCGTGTAAAAAGAAACGTACGGCGGGGTGAGATCGTCCCGAATCAGCTCCTCCAACGCGACGCGAGGCAGCCATGCCGCATCGGCTGTCGCGATCGTCGCGGAGGCGCGGACACCAGCGGCACGGTTGCCACGAACGCGAAAGGGCATCGCCAGATCTGTGCCACAGACCCCGTTGACGAATCGGCGCAGCGGCTCCAGGTCTTCCGCGTCGAAGATACGGTCATAGGTCCACCATCGATAGCGGCTGCGCTGGGGTTTGAAGTGCACCTTGTCGATGCAGCGGAACCCGTGCTCAGCGAGTTCGTCGACAAAATCGGCAAAACACTCCAGCCGGGCTCCGTAGCAGAGCCGCAGGGACTCCTCCCGGTAGCGGCTGTGTTCGACGTACTTGTTCAGATAGGCGCTGATCAGGCGTCGCAGCGGATTGCGGAAGACGAGAAGCCGTGCGGGCAGCGTCACGCGCACGGTCTTGGTCTGGGCAACCTCCCAGGCAAAATCGGCCACGCTGCGGCATGAGGCCTTCGGTGAGGCGCAGATCACCAGGGCGTCGATCCGGCTCACCAGGGCCCTGGGCGCCATCGGGGTGCTGCGTGTAACTGAGATTACATCTCAGGGCCCGCGTCCTCCGCTATCCGCTCGCATCGCCGTCAGCTGTCCGCGTCCCAGGCTGAGGAGCATCACGGGTGCCTGGAGCAGCCGTCGGCCACTGCGCCACCACAGTCGATGCCACCAGCGCACGGGCCAACGGCC
>JBIKTO010000118.1:0-7192 GCA_044348065.1 Cyanobium sp. | reverse complement strand
CAGCGCCATGTTCAGCCCCTGGGCCCGCACCGGACTCATCGGATGGGCGGCGTCGCCCAGCAGCAGCAGGCCGGGCCGCCACCAGCGCTCGGCCAGGCCCACCCGCAGCGGCAGCCGCACCGGCCCGCGCAGCGCCCGCGCCGGCAGGGCCCGCAGCAGGGCGGCCAGCTCCGGCGGCGCCGCCGCCGCCCAGCGCGGCCGCCAGTCGCCCGCCGCAGCCGCTGCACCGGAATCGGCGGCGGGCACCCAGCCCAGTTGCACGCTCGCATCAGCCCGCTGGAACAGGGCACCGCTGCCGCCCGCCCCCACCAGGGTGACGAAGCGGCCGGCGAGCCACTGGGCGATCGCCCCGCAGGCCGGCGCGCTGAAGCGGAACCAGAGCACCTCGATCGCCTCCGGCTCCTGGCCGAAGGGCAACCCCGACAGCCGCCGCAGCGTGGAATCGCGGCCATCGCAGGCCACCACCAGCTCCACCCGCAGCTCCGTGCCATCCGCCAGCCGCACGCCGCGCACCCGCTCGCCCTCCTCCAGCAGGCCCACCACCGGCTGGCCCTGCCGCAGCCGCACCCCCGCCCGCGCGCCCAGCAGTTCGCGCCAGTGGCGCAGCAGCACCCCCGGCTCGATCAGGGTGCAGGGCGCGGCGCTGCCCAGCGGCTCCGCCACCTGGAACACCAGCCGGCGATCGAGCACGAAGCTCCAACCCGTGAGCGGTCGCCGCGGCAGCCCGGCGGGCAGGGGATCCAGCCCCAGCGCCGCCAGCGCCGCCAGGCCGCTGGGCATCAACCCCTGCCCCCGGAACTGCTGCTCGCCCCGGCGGCTGGCCTCCACCAGGGTGACGGGAATCCCCTGGCCGGAGAGCTGCACGGCAAGGGCGGATCCCGCCGGACCCGCCCCCACGATCAGCACACCGCGGTGGTTCGCCTCGGCCGCAGGGGCGGTGGACTCAGGTGAAGGAGTTGTAATTGCGGTCCGCCTCCGGGTTTGAGGAGGCCAGGCCCTGCAGCTTGTGCTTCTTGGCCAGCAGGTAGTCGACCAGCTCCTGCTGCACGGTGAGCAGCTCGCCGGTGCAGCCGCGGAAGGCGGCCCGGTGGCGGATCTCGTCGTGGCGCGTGTGCAGGTCGCGCAGCATCAGATTGATGGCGTCGAGCTGGGGCGACTGGGAGCGGGTGCTGGGGGCGGGGTCCATGGGGGTGAAGCGCGATCCGCCGGCTCTGATTCGATCGTACCCCTCGCCAGCGTGCCGCTGCCGCAGATCCGCGCCCGCCGCTGCCGCCGCCGCTCCAGCCGGGCCGTCACCCCCAGCTCGGCGCCGCGCCAGAGCCGGTCCATCTCCGCCTGGAAATGGCGCGCCAGCAGCGGTGAATCCAGCCGCAGCAGCGTTTCATCGTTCTGGTGCGCCGCCGATGGGCTCCAGTTGAAGCTGCCGGTGATCACCCGCCGGCCATCGAGCACGGCGAACTTGTGATGGAGCTTGTCGCCGGCCACCAGGCGGGGCGTGCCCACCCCCTCCAGCGCCTCGCTCCAGGGGCGGTTGCCCGCCTCCAGCCGGCAGCGGTGGTCGGGCTGGCTGAGGGCGAGCAGGTCGAGCACCTCGCTGAAGGAGCGGTGGGCGAAGCCCGGATCGGCCAGCAGCCGGATGCGCACCCCCCGCGCCCGCAGCTGCGCCAGGGCATCGGCCAGGTTCTGGCCGGAGAACACAAACAAGCTCAGGTCGAGCCGCCGCCGCACCCCCGCCAGCTGCCTCTCCAGCCAGGCCAGGCCGTGCCGGGGATCACGGCGGCGGTGGGGGGCGAAGAGCACCTCCACCGGCGTGGAGCCCACCAGCACCCGTTGCGGGCCGCCGCTGCCCTTGGCCAGACCGAAGCGACTGTCCGGAGCACCGCCGGGCCCATCACCCCACATCCGCAGGAACTCCTGGCGGAACAGGCCCGCCAGGGCGGCGCTCTCGAAGCGCAGCAGGTGGTTCACGTTGCCGCGGCTGCGCGGGTCGTCGGCGTCGCCATGCACGCAGGAGGGGCTGAAGTTCGCCGAGCCGGTCACCACCACCCGGCCATCGGCCACCAGAAACTTGTGGTGCATCAGGCCGCTGCCGCGGCTGCCATCGGCGGTGTCATCGATCAGGGGCACGCGGGCCCGCTGCAGGATCGCCACCGCATCCCCCTGACCCAGGACCCGCAGCTGCTCCACCCGCAGCCGCTGGTGGGGCGTGAGATCGGCCGGATGCTGCTGGCTCCAGGGCTGGGCGTAGGTGTTCTCCAGCACCACCGCCACCCGCACCCCCCGCCCCTGGGCCGCCACCAGGGCCTCCGCCACCTGGCTGAGGGAGAGCTCCTGCACCGCCACCAGGATCTCCTGACGCGCCTCCGCAATGCTGGCGATCAGCAGCGCCTCCAGATCATCCCCCTGGCGCCAGCGGCCGCTCACCGGACTGCGGTAGCGACTCTCGCCGCGGTGGTTGAAGGCCACCTGGATGCCCGGCGGCAGGGGCAGGCCGGCAGCGGGGGAATGGTGCCGGGAGGCCGGGGCGAGGCCACAGCCGCCCAGCCCCGCGGCGAGCAGCAAGGCCCAGGGGAAGAGAGGAGGGCGGCCCATGGAGCGCGCCGGAGGCGAGGAGGGATCGCTTCAGGATTCCCCGGCCCGGACCTGCAGGCCCTGGCGCTCGCCCAACCCGTCCGGGCGCACGATCGGCTCGCGCTGCAGTTCGCGCTCAAGCATGCGGATGCGGTTCTCGCGCAGGCAGTACCTGCAGCCCCCGGTGGTCTGCAGGTGCTTCTCCGGGGTGATGCTGATCTCCTTCACCGGATGCAGGCTGCAGCGGATGCGGATCGGCGTTTTGAAGCTCTTGTAGACGATCGCCTCGTACAGGTAGCGCGATCCAAAGCGGGCCATGGCGCGAGCCAGGAACACCTCCTTGCTGATCGGGCTACCCATGCGTCACCAGGTAGATCCGGAAACCCTAATCGGGCCGTCGCGATCGACGCGGCCCGGATCAGCTGTGGCTGGGCATCTCCGAGGTGCGCAGCATTGCCACGAACCACAGCGAGCCGATGATCACCGCCGCCAGCAGGCCGGCGCTGAGGCTCACCCGCACCATCAGCAGGGGTACCACCAGCGGGAAGGCGATCGAGCCCAGCAGCGGCGTGATCGTCACCACCAGCTTCAGGGCTGCGCGCGAATCTCCGGCGGGGGAGGGGCTGCTGGTCATCAGAACCACTCGGCCGCGGCCTGGCTGGCGGGATTGCTGTTGTCTTCCGGCGTGGTGCGGCGGAATTCCAGGGTGATGCTGCGGCTCTGTTCACCATCGGCGGCGATCGCCTCGATCGGATACACCTGCACACCGTCGCGGAAGGGCACCTGGATGCGGAAGGTGCCCTCGGGGGAGAGGGGAACCTCCTCGCTGCCGATCGACAGATGGGCGGAGGGATCGGTGGCGCCGTAGACGATCAGCTCGGCATCGGCCACCAGCCAGAAGGAGCGTTGACGTGCCGGCACCAGGCCGGCGCCCGATTCGGTGCGGCCGCTGGCCCAGAAGCCCACGCCCGAGGCCTGCAGGCCGGCGGCGGACTCATGGTCGAGTTCGTGGAAGGCCTCCGAGCCGCGGCCCAGGTGGCGCCCGGGGGCGGGGGCCTTCTGGTACCGGCGCTCGTGCAGGCCGGAATCGGAGGGCTCGCCGGGCAGGGTGGGCAGCGGGGCGGGGGAGGACGAGGTGTCCAGCGAGAAGGGCACGAACTGGTCGAGGATCTGCTCGCTGGGGTGCAGGGCCGGCACCCGGGCCACCGAGGAGAAAGCCAGGGGGATCCAGCCGCCGATGCTGCCCTTGCGGTAGCCCAGCTCCACCCGGTAGTCGCGATCGCTCAGCGGCACCGGCAGATACCACTCGGTGGCATGGCTGTCCACCACCACTTCCTGAAGGGTGTGGGGGTGGGAGGAGCCGCCCGGCAGGCCGGTGACATCCGCCACCCGCAGGCAGAGCTGGCTGGCGCCGGCGGCCATCGCCTCCTGGCGGTCGTCCTCGGCGATCTCCCAGAACACGTAGGCCCATTGCGGGTCGCGCGGCAGGAACACCACCCGGGTTTCGGCCTGCGGGCGCGGCGCCGGGCTCATCTCCGCCTCGATCGCCTCCAGGCTGCGGCCCGTTTGCTCCTGGTAGGCGCTGATGGCATCCACCAGCTCCTCCTTCGATTTCCTGCTGTACAGGCTGACACCGACGTCGCTCGCGATCTGCCGCAGTTGACGGAGGGTCATCAGGGCAAGGCTCTGGAGCGAGTTCTGGCTCACCACTTTCAGCTTTCGTTTGGGATCATTCTGCAGCGACTCGGCGGTACGCGACCAAAAGCGCGCCAGGCGGTCAGCATCCACTGACCAGCCTGGCGCGCCTGAGACTCAGAACCGTCAGCGGCCGATGCTGCGGTACGGCACCTTGGCCAGGTAGTCCATGCCGGTGTTGCCCTGGGGGCTGCCCACGCCGCGCAGGGCGGGCAGGGTGCGCACCCAGGGGAGGTAGTCCTCGGGGAAGCCGCCGCGGCGCTGCTGGGCGCGCTGGGGGAAGGAGCGGGCGGTGCCGGTGTACACCACCTGCGGGAAGCCCAGGATGCCCCGGTAGTACTCGTCGTAACGGGGGGAGGTGAGGTTGAAGGGGGTTTCACCCACCTCACGGGAGCCCACCACCCGGTTGCGGTGGTACGGCACCGTGTCGTAGCCGAAGGCCTCCAGGTACTCCTGGGAATCAAGGATGTCGTCCACCATGCCGCGCACGCCGCGGGTCATCAGCACCGCCGACCAGGCGATCTCCTCCGACTTGCCGTGGGTGGTGCGACCCAGCAGCTTCTCCACCAGGTGGCGGGCCACCTTGTAGTTGTTGTTGAGGTTGTAGAAGCTGCGGGTGAAGGTGTCCGACAGGCAGAGGGAGCGGATGAAATCCCGCACCGTGATCTGGCCATCGCGCAGCTGGCTCTCCAGGGTGCGGTCGCGGTCGACCTTGAAGGCGTGGAAGAAGATCTGGCGGTAGGCGGCCTCGATCACGAAGTTCTGGTCTTCGCGATCCATGGCCTTGTCCATCGACGCAGCCTTGGGGTCCTCGTCGGAGCCCACCCGCAGCGGGTTCACCCGGGAGTTCTGGGTGGTGGGGGCGTAGTTGAGGAGGGGAATGGCCACGCGTGCTTCAGCGTCCGTCGGAGGGATCGTAGAAGTGCGGCGTCGGCCGCCCTGCCGGGCTCAGGAGAGGACTCACAGTCCGTAACGTTGGCCACCGCGCCGGCCGGCGACCCGCGCCTACCAGCCGAAGGGGGACAGGGGGCCCTCGTGGTTGGCCGACGCCGGGCTCGCGGGCGCCGCCTTCCCAGCCGCCTCGGTGCCCTTCCCGCAGGGCAGGCGGGTTTCCACGCAGAAGGAGGCGGTGTTGGAGAGCCCCTGCACCGTGCTGGTGCGCAGGCGCACGTCCGGCCCGGCGAAACTGAAGCGCTCCAGGCTGCTCATCGTTTCGTAGTCGGTGCTGAGCACCAGCTCATCGCGGTCGTCCATCGCGAAATGGCCGGCCACCGGCGCGGTCTCGGCGTAGCCGCGATCGCGCAGCAGCAGCCCGGAGCGGCCCCGCTCATCGGTGGGGATCAGGGCGAAGACGCTCTGGCCCTCATGGGCCTCGCCGGCCTTGTCCCAGGCCATCGAGCCGCTCCAGGTGACGCGGCAGCCCCCCACCACGGCGGCCGGATCCTGCTGGTGCAGGGCCGCGATCGCCCGCAGGCGCTCGTCGTCGCGGCCGAGCTCCACCACTTCGATGAAGGAGCCGCCGGCCTCGGCGCGGCGATGCAGCAGGTGGTGGCTGCTGCGCTGGGAACGCCAGCGACCGCAGCTGAGCCGGAAGAAGCCCAGGGCGTCCTCGATCGATGCGCTCACGGCGGGGCAGTGCGGAGAGCGCCATGATCGCAAGCCAGCCGTCGCCACCGTGCCCGCCGCCGCCTCCGCCGCCCTGGCGGCCGCCCTCTGCTGGACCCTCGCCAGCCTGATCTGGCGGCGGATCCCCACCTCCCTGAGCGGCGGCCAGCTGAACCTGCTGAAGAACCTGATCGCCCTCAGCCTGCAGCTGCCCCTGCTGGCCCTGATCCCCTGGCGGGGCGAAACGCGGTCCCTGCTGCCGCTGGCCCTGAGCGGGGCGATCGGCATCGCCGCGGGCGACAGCCTCTTCTTCGCCGCCCTGCGCCGCCTGGGCACCCGCCGCACCCTCACCGTCGACAGCGGCGGGCCGGCCGTCTCCGCCGTGGCCGGGGTGGTGCTGCTCGGGGAGGTGCCCCGACTGGAGCAGTGGCTGGGCATCGGCCTGATCAGCCTGGCGGTGCTGCTGGTGGCGCGCCAGGAGCCGCCGGCGACGGCCGGCAGCCAGGCGGCCGATCGGCTGGGGCTGCTGCTGGCCCTGGGGGCCGTGCTCTGCGGGGTGAGCGGCGCGCTGCTGTCGCGGGCGGCCCTGGCCGGCGGCGGCATCGCGCCGCTGCAGGCGGCCACGGTGCGGCTGCTGGCGGCCACCGTGGTGTTGCTGCCCCTGCTGCCGGGCCTGCCCCGGCCCGGGCGGCGCCCCCGGCTGGCGTTGCGCCGCTGGCCCTGGCTGCTGCTGGCCACCCTGCTCGGCACCAGCGTCGGACTGCAGCTGCAGCAGTGGGCCCTGGCCGGCCTGCCCGGCGGCCTGGCGGTGGCGCTGCTCTCCACGGCGCCGGTGATGGCCGTGCCCCTGGCGGGCCTGGAGGGGGATCGACCCGGGGCGGTGGGGGCGCTGGCGGCGCTCGCCGCGCTGTTGGGGGTCAGCCTGGTGGTGGGCTGGCTGGGTCTGCCCCGTTGAGACGTCGGTCGGCCTGGGCGCGGGCCCAGCGCACCAGGTCGTCGAGCTCCAGATCGAGCGGGCCGCGGGCCGAGGGGGCCTCCGCCGCGGCGGCGATGCTCTCCAGCTGCACGGCGAGGCCGAGCATCTGGTCGATGAAGGCGTCGCGGAAGCCGGGGTCATCGGCGATCGCCGCCTGGGACTCCGCCCAGGCGGCGAGTGCATCACGGCTGGGCAGGGCTCCGCCATCCCCCGCCACCACCTGCAGGGTGCGCAGGCCATGGGCCAGCAGGCGCAGGTGATGGCGCTCCAGGGCCGGCAGCAGGGTGGATTCGAGCCTGTGCAGTTCCGATTCGCTGAGCATGGCTGCCGATCCGCGCCGCCGCG
>JBIKTO010000117.1:0-7204 GCA_044348065.1 Cyanobium sp. | reverse complement strand
CCTGCAGGGCGTCGAGGGCGGCGGCGATCGCCGCCACCGGCTCGTAGCTGCCGTCGACGACGCTGCCCAGCACCGCCACCACGCCGATGGTGTGGTCATCGCAGGCGGCGGCCGCGGCCTCGGGTTCCAGGTGCAGGCTTGCGGCGCTGAGCGGCAGGAAGCGGGGCTCCACGTCGAAGTAGGCGCAGAACTTGTCCCAGCACACCTGACGGTTGGCGCCCATCACCAGGTTGGGCCGGCGCTCCTTCCCCCCGCCCGCCTCCGGGCCGCCCCCCTTCGGGCCGTCTGCGGCATGCCGCTGCCGCCAGTGCCAGCGCAGCACCAGGCCGGCGAGCATGCAGCCCTCGCTGGATCCCGTGGTGGAGGTGCCCACCGCATCACTGGGGTCGGGGGCATGCCAGAGGTCGGCGAGCATCCGCAGGCAGCGCCGCTCCAGGTCGGTGGTCTGGGGATATTCGTCCTTGTCGATGATGTTCTTGTCGCCGCATTCCTCCATCAGCCGTCGGGCTTCCGGCTCCATCCAGGTGCCCACGAAGGTGGCCAGGTTCAGCCGGGCGTTGCCATCCAGCATCAGGTGGGCATGAATCAGCTCATAGGCCACATCGCCCCGCAGGCCGTTCTCCTCAAACCGCTCCCCGGGCAGGTCGTCCGGCAGGTGGGCGGCACTGGAGCGGGCCCGCAGCTGGCCGCGCAGGCCTGGATGGGGGGAATCGGGGGGTCGGCCGACCATCGCGGACCCGGAGGCAGGATTCTCCATGATCAACCCCGAACCGTGGGCCCATCACCGTGGGCCCCGGGATCGCCGCGGCCAGCCAGGAGACGGGAAACCGTCGCGCGACGCACCACGGCGGGGGAGCGGGTTTCATAGGCTTTCCCTCACAATTGCTGCCCGCCCCGGCCGCCCCGATGTCCGCCGCTCCCCTGCCCAGCTCCCAGGATCTGGCCCGCTACCTCGAGGCCCGGGGCGAGCTCGGCAAACCCTGGATGTGGCAGCTGCTCCGCCTCACCAAGCTCAAGGAAGCCAAGGACAGCCTGCCACCCGACGAATACATCCGCCGGCTGGAGGAAGCGCACGCCGATCTGATGCGCCTCGGCGAATTCTGGAAGGGCCGGGAGGCCGAGGTGTTCGGCGGCCGCTACACCCCCGCCGCGGTCATCGAACCGCTGCCCGGTTCCCCCGAAGACCGTTGAACCCGCCGAGCGAGCGGCACCGCTACCCGATGGCGCCGCTGATCCGTTTCACCCTCCTGGCCCTCTATCTGGCGCTGGTGCTGCCGTTGCCCTTCCTGGCACCGCCGGAGCTGCGTCTGGTCCTCACCCTCGCCCTGCCCCTGGGACTGCTGCTGGTGGTGGCCGCCACCAGCGAAGGGGTGGAACTCGATGGCGAGGGCCTGCGGGTCGCCCATCCGGCCTGGTGCGCCTGGTTGCTGCGCCGGGGCTGGAGCCTGGCCTGGCCGCAGGTGCGGGGTCTGACACCGGTGACCACCAGCCAGGGCGGTCGCGTCTGGTACGTGCGCAGCGCCGGCGGCGAGACCGGTGGTCGCTCCTTCCTGCTGCCCCAGCGGGTCGCCCGCTTCGACGATTTCCTGGCTCGCTTCGCCAGCGCCAGCGGCGTGGACACCAGCGGCGTGGGGCGCATCAGCCCCCCCTGGACCTACCGACTGTTGGCGGTGCTCTGCGGCCTGCTGCTGGTGGGCGAACTGATCGGCCTGACGGTGCTCCGCCCAGCCTGAGGGGGCTCAGGCCCGGCTCGATCCGTTGCTCTGCACCAACAAAGGACCGCTGCCAGTGCCACCGGCCAGGCTCTCCTCCACCTCCGGCAGGGTATCGAGACTGAAGCGGTAGCCCTGTTGCCGCATCGTTTCGATGCCGCCGCCCTCGCCGAGCCCAGCCTGCTCCAGCTTGCGCCGCAGGGTGAGCACCTGGGTGTCCACGGAGCGGGGACCACCACTGAAGGGGGGCCAGGCCATGCGCAGCAATTCCTGACGGCTGCGCACCACCCCGGGCGGCATCAGCAGGGCGCAGAGCAGGGCGAATTCCCGGGGGCTGAGCTCCACCGGCTGATCCCGCAGGGTGACCTGGCGCAGCAACAGGTGCACTTCCAGTGGACCGACGCAGACCCGCTCCTGCAGGCCATGGCCGCTGCGCCGCAACAGGGTGCGGCAGCGAGCCGCCAACTCCTCCAGACCGAAGGGCTTGCGCAACACATCGTCGGCGCCGGCATCGAGCAGGGACACCACGGGTTCGGAACCGGAGCGGGCCGTGAGCACCATCACGGGGCAGTGGAGCTGGGCCGCCAGCCGCAGGGCGGAGGTTTCCTCCAGCAGCTCGGCGCTCACCAACAGATCGGGTGATTGCTCCTGACAGATCTCGATCGCCTCGCGAGCCGTGGCCACCGCCGCTGCCAGGTGACCATCCTGTCGCAGGCGCTGGGCGAGCACCGTACGAAGCGTGGCATGGGGATCAACCACCAGAACACGCTTGGGATGACCTCCGCTTTCCGTAGCTGTCGCCTGGGTCATGCGCCTGGGGAAGGAATGGGTGACGGGAGGCGAAACCGGACGAATGGGCGCCACCTTGCCATGTCCCCGCAACAGTGGATGCGTCGCGGGCTCATCCGTGTGCGTACGCTAACGGAAATCTTCCGGCTGGCGAACATCCGCTGGCGGGCGGCTGAACCGTCCCCGCGCCGGCGGTACGGGCATCGACACCGCAGAGCCCAGCGGGCGGCACGATCCTTCGTCAGAATGGCGGCCTGGCCGTCCAAGCGATCGCTGTGCTCGAAAATCCCGACGCCATCCGCCACTTCCAATCTCTCTGCGACGCCTGCCAGGAGCTGGCCCACCGCCACCATGGTCCCAGCGAGCTTCGCCTCTACGCCGATGGCTACCTGCACGCCCTGCGCCGCACGGGCCTGCTTGACCACCATTCGGAGCGGCGGCTGGAGGATCTGATCGACCGCTGGATCCGCGATCCCTCCAGCTTCATCGGCCCGGACGGCGACCTGCGCACCTTGTACGAAAGCCGTCCCTACTGACCGGGCCCCGCTCAGGAGGCGAGGGCGACGGCGAGTTTCTCGCGCAATTCACCATTATTATACATTTCGATCAGGATATCAGAGCCGCCAATGAACTCGCCTTTCACATACACTTGTGGAATCGTGGGCCATTCTGAAAACTCTTTGATCCCCTGACGGATTTCCATGTCAGAGAGCACATCAAACGTTTCGAACGGGATGCCCAGGGAATGAAGAATCTGAACGACGTTATTGGAGAAGCCGCACTGGGGCATCAGCTTGTTGCCCTTCATGAACACAAAAACCGGGCTGCTGCTGATCAGGGCCTCGATGCGTTGCTGGGTGTGGGGATCCATCGGGAGAAGGAAAAGGGACGCGATCAGGGGGTTGCGGTGTGGACCGCAAGGGCGTGGATGGCCTCGCTGGCCAGCTCGTTGCGCAGGGCGCCGTACACCAACTGGTGCTGACGCACCCGGTTGAGGCCAGCGAACGATTCGCAGACCACCCGCACCTGCAGATGGTCTCCCCCCCCGGTGAGATCCTCCACTTCAACCTCAGCGCCGGGGAGAGCGTTGCGGATCGCCGCCTTGACCTGCTCCGGATTCACCATGGGTTCGGCTCGGGAGGATGGCTCGAAACGTTGCTGCATGAATCTAGGCATCACCCCCGCTCAGCTGGCGGGAGCAACCGCGTTGTAAGGCGTGGTGACAAAGCCGATCTCCAGCAACTGCTGGTAGGCCTTGCGGCCCACCTCCGAGGTGGGGGTCATGCTGCTCACCACCTCCACCAGCAGGGGGACCGCCACCTCCGGCTGACCCTGGCGGCGGAACAGGGCCGCCAGGCGCATGTTGGCGTCAGCGAGCAGGTCAAGGGTCTGGCGGCCCTTGTCGTCCATCTCCCGGGGGATGCGGGCGTCGAGGCCGCGGAAGGCTCCGCTCAGGGAGCGGTAGAAGCCCAGCAGCCGCCGGGCTGCGTCGCGGGCCAGGTCGTACTGCCGGCGGGCCTCCGCCAGATTGCCGGCGGCCACGGCCGCGTCACCGCGCTGCAGCAATGTGCGCACACTGGCCACATCAAAGGCGCTGCCCGCGGTGGCCGGGCTGGGCGACTCCTGCTGGGCCCTGGCGGGGGCGGTGCCCACCGGCGCGACGGCCAGGCCGGTCAGGGCCACCAGGCCAAGCGAGGCGAAAAGGGCCGCAGGGGAACTGGCCCGGACCACTGCAGGGAGCCTGGTCACGTGATTGACGGGCGTCTGGGGCGACTCTACGCAGGCGGTCGGGGACGCTCCACGGCGTCGCGGGACGCTTGCTCGGCCGACTGCATCGCCGCCGCCAGCTCCGCGGTGAACTCCCGGGCCGCTTCCCGGCCACTGCCCCGCGCCCAGAGGGGCGCACCGAAGCAGAGGGCGGCGGAATCGCCGGGGCGGGGCCGCGGCTGGGTATAGGCGATCCCCACCGGCACCACCGGCACGGACACCCCCTGGCCCCGCGCCAGCTGGGCCAGGCGGGCCAGGCCCTGCTGGAGCCGGATCGCCGCTCCGTTGGGATGGATCCGTCCCTCAGGGAAGACCACCAGCTGCTGCCCCTTGGCCAGCAGATCCACCGCGTAGCGGAGGCTGGCGGTGGTGGGACGGCCCTGATCCACCGGGAAGCAGCCGAGCCGGTGCAGAAACCAGCCCTGCAACCCCTTCATCTCATCGATCGTGACCATGAAGCGGCAGTCCCGCCCGGTGACGCGCCGGCCGGCGGCATGGGGGAGGATCAGGGCGTCCCAGCGGGCCCGATGGGTGGGCGCCAGCAGCACGGGACCCTCCATCGGCAGGTGGTGGCGGTCGAAGACCAGGATGCGCCCGAACCAGGCGGGTAGGGCCAGGTCCTGGGTGACCACCATCGCCAGCGGCGACAGCCAGGGGCTGATGCCGTTGCAGAGGTTGCGCTCCCGCGCCTGGGCGAGGGAAGCGATCCGGGGGCTCCGGCCACCCTCAGCGCCGTCCGGAGCGACCGCCGTCGCCGAGAAGTCCCCCGTCGCCAACACTGCAGATCCCCTGAAGGTCGGATGAAATTCGACCCTAGGTGCTTTGCCGGGGGCGAACCGGCGGGGAGCAGGCAGTTGGGCCGGCGGCCGCCCCGTCGCCGGGCTCGGTACGGTGCAGGCTCATCCTCTTGCCCCATGGCCAGCCTCGGCGTCAACATCGACCACATCGCCACCGTGCGCCAGGCCCGCCGCACGGTGGAGCCGGACCCGGTCAGCTACGCCCTGCTGGCGGAGCTCGGTGGCGCCGATGGCATCACCGTGCATCTGCGGGAGGACCGCCGCCACATCCAGGACCGGGATGTGGAGCTGCTGCGGGCCACGGTGCGCAGTCGCCTCAATCTGGAGATGGCCGCCACCGCCGAGATGGAGGCGATCGCCCTGCGCCTTCGCCCTGACATGGTCACCCTCGTGCCGGAGCGGCGCCAGGAGGTGACCACCGAGGGGGGGCTCGACGTGGCGGGCCAGCTGCCGACTCTGGCGGCCCTGGTGGAGCGGCTGCAGGGGGCCGGCATCGGCGTCAGCCTGTTCGTGGATGCCGATCCCGCCCAGCTCGACGCCTGCTGTGCCAGCGGTGCCCGCTGGGTGGAGCTGCACACGGGCCGCTACGCCGAGGGGGGCTGGGCGCAGCAGGGGACCGAACTGGCACGGTTGCAGGACGGGACCGCCCTGGCCCGCTCCCTCGGCCTGCGGGTGAACGCCGGCCATGGGCTCACCTATCAGAATGTGGAGCCGATCGCGGCGATCGAGGGCATGGAGGAGCTCAACATCGGCCACACGATCGTGGCGCGGGCCCTCGCCGTGGGGCTGGAGCAGGCTGTGCGGCAGATGAAGGCGCTGATCCAGAATCCGCGACGCGATCCCCTGTTCGGCCCCCAGCCCTGACCTCCCCCATGCCCGGAACCGACGCTGTCGCCACCTACCACTTCGTCGCCGCCAGCGAACGCTTCCTGTGCGAGGAGGAGCCCCTGGCCGAGGTGCTGCGGGAGCGAGTGCGCCATTACGGCGAACAGAACCGCCCCATCGATTTCTGGCTGGTGCGCCGCCCCGCCTTCCTCGAGCTTCCGACCCTGGCCCAGATCGCCAGCTCGGTGCCCCGGCCCGCCGCCGCCGTGGTGTCCACCGACCCCTCCTTCATCACCTTTCTCAAGCTGCGGTTGGAATTCGTGGCGCGCGGCTCCTTCGAGGCCCCCAGTTCGGCCCTTGCCGATCCCCTGGCCAGCCTGGCCTGAGGCCCTCAGAACAGCCCGAGGAAGCGGCGGCGGCCCTCCTCAGGGGCCGGCCGCCCCAGGCCGCCATCCTGCTGGTAGCGCGGCTTGTCGTCGCCGATCGTGAGCACCGCTTCCTTGTTCTTCCACCACACCCAGTCGCGGATCGGCGGGGTGTCACGCAGCTGCTCCCGGCTCAGGCCCAGGCCCAGGCGGGAGGAGGCCTCGAGCAGCACGTCGAGCATCTCCTCGCCGTCGCGGCTGCGGGCCAGCGCCTCGTTGGTGCGCCGGGCGCCATTGAGGGCCTTCACCAACAGCTGGATCCGGCGCCCGACCGGCAGGCTCTTCGGATCGATCGGCGCTGGGGTCGGCTCAGTCGGCTCCATCGCGGGGGGCGGCCCTGGGGATGGGCACCGTAGCCGGGGTGGGGGGCTGACAGATCGACCCGCGCCAGGCAAGACTGGCTCCAACGCCTGGTACGGATGCCGCCCCACCCGCTCCCGTCCACCCAGCGTCACTGGATCATCGGCGACGTCCACGGCTGCGCCGACGCCCTGGCCGCCCTGGTGGGCCTCCTGCCCCGGGACGACCGCCTCGTGTTCTGCGGTGATGTGATCAACCGCGGCCCACGCATCGAGGCCACCATGGAGATGGCCTGGGACCTGGTGCAGGCCGGCCGGGCCGTGTGGCTGATGGGCAACCACGAGCGCGCCCTGGTGGACGCCCTCGCCAGCGCCGACCTGTCCGCCCTGGCCAGCCTCGCGGGCTGCGACACCTACCGCCAGCTGGGCGATCGCCGGGCCCGTCTCTGGCTGGAACGGCTGCTCCAGCTTCCCCTCGCCTACTGGGGCCAGGGCTGGGTGGCCACCCATGCCGGCTTTGATCCGCTCACCTGGCAGCCCGACCTGTCGGTGCGCATGGCCTTCTGGCAGGCCTACGACGGCCGCTTCGG
>JBIKTO010000116.1:0-7215 GCA_044348065.1 Cyanobium sp. | reverse complement strand
GCTCAGCCTGAAGAACGCCCTCAAGCGCGGCATCGAGGTGGCCTTCCAGCTCGATGGCAGCGAGATCGCCGCTGAGCTGATGCCAAACGACGAGGAGGCCAGCGCCCTATTGCTCTATGAGAGCGCCGAGGGTGGGGCCGGGGTGCTGAGCCGCCTGGTGGAGAGCCCCGCAGCGCTGCGGCAGTTGGGGCGCACAGCCCTGGAGGTGTGCCACTGGCAGCTAAGCGATCCGTTGCCGGCGAGCGAGACCGCCCTGGAGGATGCCGATCCGGAGTGTGAGGCCGGCTGCTACCGCTGCCTGCTCGGCTATCACAACCAGCGCGAGCACGACCGGATCGACCGCCGCATCCCTGAGCTCAAGCAGTTCCTGCTGGATCTGGCCCGCGGTGAGCTGGTGGGTCAGGGAGGTACCAACAGCCGCAGCGAGCGTCTGGAGCGGCTCCGTGGCTTCTGCCAGAGCGGCCTGGAGCGCCTGTGGCTGGAGACAGCCTTCCGGCTTGGTCATCACCTGCCCGATGACTCCCAGAAAGAGGTGAGCGGTCACTTCGTGACGCCTGATTTCACCTACCGCGAGGCTGGGGCGCTGGTGTTCATCGATGGCCCCCACCACCAGAAACCCCTGCAGCAGCGGCTGGACCAACAGAAGCGCCAGGCCCTCAAGGATGCCGGCATCCGCGTGGTGGTGTTCGACCAGCACAGCGAGGACTGGCCGGCAGTGTTCCGCGAGCACGCCTGGCTGTTCGGGGAAGGGAAGGGTGGTGCCAGCAGTCCGCCTCCGCAGCCGCCACAGCCGTCAGGAGGCCCCGCCACCGGCCCCGAATCCCAAGGACCGGATCTGGGTGAAGCCCTTGATGCAGTGTTCGCGCAGCACCAGCAGCTGTTCGGCAAGGAGGCCCAGCCATGACCAGCACCCTCAGCCAGCCCCCAATGCTGCCCGACATCCCCAGCCCCGGCTCGATCGTCAAGGTGCGCGGGCGGGAGTGGGTAACGCTGCCCCAGAGCCGCGCGGAGAAGCAGGACCAGGTGCTGCGGCTGCGGCCCCTGGGCGGCGGGGATCAGACGATCGCCACCCTGTTCTGGCCGCTGGAGGGTGAGCAGGTGAAGCCGGCGAGCTTTGCCCTGCCGGATCCGGCCCTGAGCGGCTCCCAGAGCTCGGCGCTGCTGCTGCGCGATGCCCTGCTGCTCAAGCTGCGCGCCGGTGCGGGCCCGTTCCGCTGCCTCGGCAACGTGGCGCTGGAGCCCCGGCCGTACCAGCTGGTGCCGCTGCTGATGGCGCTCAAGCAGGAAGTGAGCCGGGTGCTGATCGCCGACGAGGTGGGTCTCGGCAAGACGGTGGAGGCGCTGCTGATCGCCCGCGAACTGCTCGATCGCGGCGAGATCCGCAAGGTCACGGTGATCTGCCCGCCGCACCTATGTGAGAAGTGGAAGAGCGACATGATCCGCCAGTTCAACCTGGCGGCCGAGGTGGTGCGGCCCGGTACGGCCCAGAAGCTGGAGCGGGGCCTGCCGGCGGGCAAGTCGATCTTTGATGTGATCCCGTTCACGGTGGTGAGCCTCGACTGGATCAAGAGCGACCGCAACCGCGAGGGCTTCCTGCGCAGCTGCGGCGAGTTCGTGATCGTCGATGAGGCCCACACCTGCGCTGCGCGCAAGGGGGGCGGGCGCCAGCAGCGCTACGAGCTGCTGCGGGGCCTGGCTGCTGATCCCCAGCGCCACCTAGTGCTGCTCACCGCCACACCGCACAGTGGCGATAAGGAGGCGTTCGACAACCTGCTTGGGCTGCTCGATCCGAAGTTCGAGGGCCTCAGCGAGATGCCCGAGGGCCAGCGCCGCAAGGACCTGCGCGATGAACTAGGCAACTATTTCGTTCAGCGCCGCCGGCTCGATCTCAAGGAGGAGTGGGGCACCGAGGGGGCCGACTTCCCCGATCGTGAAACCCGGGAGGCCACCTACACCCTCAGTGGCGACTGGGGGCGTCTGTTCGATGACGTGCTGGCCTATGCCCGTGCACTTGTGGAGCGGAGCGTTGGCGAGAGCAAGCTGCGCCAGCGGATGAGCTGGTGGGCCGCTCTGGCGTTGCTGCGCTGTGTGAGCAGCAGCCCCGCCGCAGCCTCCGCCTCCCTGCGCACCAAGCTGTTCAACCTCCAGAACGGCGCTGATCCAGCCTCCGCCCCCAGCGAAGACGAGCTTGCTGATGACCTCGAAGCAATGGCCACGCTTGCCGTTCTCGACGGCGCGGAAGAAGAGTTCAGCGCAGAAGAAGCCGCCCCAGGGGCCGATCTGGCTGAGTCGGCTGATGCCGGGCTGCTGCGGGATCTGATCGAGCGCTCGGATCGCCTGCGCGGCAAGGCCCACGATCCCAAGCTCAAGCAGCTGCTCAAAGAGCTCAAGGCGCTGCTGGCGGAGGGCTTCCGGCCGGTGATCTTCTGCCGTTTCCGGCCCACCGCCCACTACCTGGCGGAGCAACTGGAGGAGGAACTGCCCAAGCGCGCGCATGTGGTGATGGCCGTCACCGGTGATCTGCCACCGGAGGAGCGGGTGGAGCGCATCCGCGAGCTGCAGAACGAACTGGCGAACGGCAAGGTGCCCGTGTTGGTGGCCACCGACTGCCTCTCGGAGGGCATCGACCTGCAGCACACCTTTGACGCGGTGGTGCACTACGACCTCTGCTGGAACCCCACCCGCCACGAGCAGCGGGAAGGTCGCGTGGACCGCTTCGGGCAGGCGCGGGCCTCTGTGCGGGCCCTGATGCTGCACGGCGGCGACTCCAACCCGGTGGATGAGCGGGTGCGCACGGTGATCCTCGAAAAGGAGAAAACGATCCGCAAGGAGCTCGGGGTGAGCGTGCCGATCCCCGGCAACGCCAACACCATCACCCAGGCGGTGCTCGGCGGGATCTTTGGCAAGGCCGCCAAGGTGATTCAGGGGTTCCTCAACCTCGGCCTGCCTGGATTCGGTGGATCCGGATCAGACCTTGATGCCGTGATCGACGCCGAATGGCAGAGCGCTAAGGAGAACGCCAAAGCCACCCGCACGATCTTTGCCCAGCGCAGCCTCAAGCCGGAGGAAGCGCTGCGCGAATGGAACCGCACCCGCGAATCCCTCGGCAGCGCCGATGCGGTGGAGCGGCTGGTGCTCAACGCCTGCCGACGCCTGAATCTGCCCATCGGGCCCCTACGGGGCTCTCAAGGGGGTGTTGCAGGTGAGGGCGATTCGGCTGCGGGGGGCTGGGAGCTCGATCTCACCCGCCTGGAGGACAACCGCCAGGCCCTGAACGAGCGCCTGCGCAACCACGACCTCGGCGGCAAGCTGCGCCTCAGTTTCCGCTCACCGGCCCGGGAGGGCAGCCAGCTGCTCAGCCGCTCCCATCCGCTGGTGGTGGAGCTGGCGGATTTCGTGGCCGAGCGCGCCCTCAGCGGCCTGGAGCCAGACCTGGCGGCTCGCGCCTCCGTGATCCGCACGAAGGCTGTGGCCAAGCGCACCCAGGTGTTGGTGCTGCGGCTGCGGCACCAGCTGCACCAGTCGCGCTGGACGGGCAGTCAGTACGAGGCCCTGCCCGATCTGCTGGTGGAGGAATGCCTCACGGCCCGGGTCACCGGCGATGGTGTGGAACCACTGGAGGGTGCTGCAGCGCTTGAGCTGCTCGAGGCACCCGCCAGCGGCAACATCGATCCGGGGCAGCGCCAGCAGTGGCTCCAAGAGGCGGTCGCTGAACTTGATGGGCTGCAGCCAGCGCTGGCGGCCTTGGCGGAGCGCCGTGCCGATCTGGCGGTGGAAGACCACCGCCGCGTGCGCGAGGCCTCGCTGCGCTCCGGCGAATCGCTGCGGATGCGCTTTCGTTGTGAACCGAGCCTGCCGGTGGATGTGATCGGCCTGTTTGTTCTCCTCCCCGCCCCAACCCTTTGAGCCATGGCTCGCACCACCGCCACCGTCAGCTTCCAGGCGATCGAGCTCAAGGGCAGCCTGCTGCCGGGGTCGCTGTTGGAGCAGGTGGCCCGCCTGCAGGCCCCGATGCAGAAGGAGGCCGATTACGGCCTGGCCAAGGGCGAACGGCTACGGGAGCGAATCGATGCGGCCTGGGTGCGGCTCAAGGAGATCTGGGAGGAATACCGGGATCTGCGCGAGCGGGCGGCGCAGAGCACGGCCGGATTGCATGCCTCGGTGCGGCTCCTGCGCGAGGTGCTTGGCTGGCAGGACCTGCAACCCTGCAGCGGCTGGCAACATGGCGAGGCCCAGTTCCCGATCACCCACCGGGCGTTTGAGGGTGCCGTTCCCCTGATCGTGCGGGGCATCGCGGCCGATCAGCTCGACAAGGGCAGCAGCCAGTTCGGCCAGGAGGGCCGCCGCCGCTCCCCCCACAGCTGCCTGCAGGAATGCCTCAATGCCGACGACAACGCCAACTGGGGGCTGCTGCTCACGGGCGATCGGCTGCGGCTGCTGCACGACAACCCCTCGCTGGTGAAGCCGGCCTATCTGGCGGTAGATCTGGAGCTGCTCGTGGAGGGCGGTTTCCACGCTGAGTTTGCGGTGCTCTGGCTGCTACTGCACGCCAGCCGCTTTCGCCATCCGCAGACGGGTAGCTGCGTGCTCGACACCTGGAAGGAGCAGGCGCAGGAGGCGGGCGAACGGGTGCTGGGGCAACTGCGCAACAGCGTGCAGCAAGCCCTCGAAGCCCTCGGCAATGGCCTGCTCCAACATCCCGAGAACGAGGCGCTGCGCAACCAGCTGGCCAGTGGCGCCCTCAGCGGCCAGGAGCTGCACCGCCAGCTGCTGCGGCTGGTGTATCGATTCCTGTTTCTGTTCACCGCGGAAGACCGCGATCTGCTGTTCTCCCGAGCACTGGGCCAGGAGGATCCGCGCCGCCGCATCTACCGGGAGGGCTACAGCGTGGGCCGATTGCGGGAGCTGGCGATCCGCCGCAGCGCCTCGGAGGGGCCCTACGGCGATCTGTGGCAGACCCAGAGGCTGGTGTTCCTGCAGCTGCGCCAGAGCAGCTCACCCTTGGGCTTGCCCGGCCTGGGGGGCCTGTTCTCTGAGCCGCAATGCGTGGCGCTGGAGCAATGCGAACTGGCCAACAGCTTTCTGCTGCGGGCGATCCGGGCGATTGGCTGGTTCCAGGCCGGAGACACGCTCACCCGCGTCAACTACCGCGATCTCAACACCGAAGAGCTGGGCAGTGTGTATGAGGGGCTGCTGGAGCTCCATCCCCAGCTGGAGCGCGCCGGCGGCAGCTGGCAGCTGAGCTACGGGGGAGGCGCGGGCAGCGACCGCAAGACCACCGGCAGCTACTACACCCCAGATCAGCTGGTGCAGCTGCTGATCGTGTCGGCCCTGCTGCCGGTAATTGCCGATCGCCTCAGCAAGGCTCCAACCCCGGAGGAGAAGGAGCAGGCGCTACTGGCGATCCGGGTGCTCGATCCGGCCTGCGGCAGCGGCCATTTCCTGCTGGCGGCTGCAAGGCGCCTTGCAAGAGAGCTGGCCATCATTCGCGCCGGCGACGAGGAGCCCAGCGAGGAGCTGCGCCAGGAATGCCTGCGCGAGGTGGTGGCCCACTGCATCTACGGGGTCGACAAGAACCCGATGGCGGTGGAGCTGTGCAAGGTGGCGCTCTGGATCGAAGCGGTGGATCCTGGCAAGCCGCTCAGCTTCCTCGATGCCCACATCCAGTGCGGCGATTCGCTGGTGGGCGTGTTCGATCCGAAGGTGCTGGAGCAGGGCATCCCTGATGAAGCGTATAAACAACTCACTGGCGACGAGAAAGTCGTCTGCACGTCACTGAAGAAAGACAATCAGGCTTTCTCCAAGCGTGGCCAGCGCAATCTGTTTGCCTCTGCCGGTGCGGCACTGGAACTCCCCAGCCAGAGCCAGTTCGACACCGTGGAGGAAACGGACCTGCTTGGGACAGCTGCGAAGGAACGGGCCTACCAGGAGTGGCTACAGCATCCGGCGGTTCAGCAACAGCTGCTGGCCGCGAACACCTACACCGCCGCCTTCTTCCTGCCCAAGACAGCAGCGCTCAAGCATCAGGTTCCCACCAGTGAGGATCTCGATGCCGTCCTGATGGGAGGTTCACTCTCGGAACCGATGGCCAAGGCCGTTCAGCAGGCGGCACATGAGTTTCGCTTTCTGCATTGGCATTTGGCCTTCCCGGATGTGATGAAGGATGGCGGCTTTGATTGTGTGCTGGGCAATCCTCCCTGGGAGCGCATCAAGTTGCAGGAGAAGGAGTTCTTTGCGGCACGCTCTAAGGCGATCGCCACGGCTCCGAACAAAGCTGCTCGTGAACACCTGATTCAGGAGCTCAGGCGGCATGCCAAACAGATACAGGAGCAGAGTGAAGAACCGAGCACGCATCCAGATGTGATCATGGTGCGGGAATTTGACTTGGCGAAACGAGAAGCCGAAGGTAGCGGTGAGTTTATACGTGGATCGGGCCGGTTTGCGCTCACGGCTGTGGGTGATCTGAACACCTATGCCTTGTTCGCAGAACACTTCTTGCGGCTGATTGGGCGAGGGGGACGATCCGGAGTGATCGTACCGACAGGGATTGCTACTGATAACAGCACCAAGGCCTACTTTGATACAATTTCTAGCCAGGCAATGCTTGTCAGTCTCTATGACTTCGAGAATCGCGATGCAATCTTTCCTGGGGTGCATAGGAGCTATAAGTTTGCCTTGCTTACACTCGGTCATGATGTTGAAGCAACAGACTTTGTTTTCTTCGCCACGGCGACGCAGCAACTTGCGGATGAACGGCGACATTTCATTTTGAGTGCTGATGACATTGCACTTATCAACCCCAACACGCGGACTTGTCCGGTGTTCCGGAGCCAGATGGACTCTGATCTCACAAAGCAGATCTATAGCCGTGTTACGGTGCTAATCGACGAGGAAATGGGAGAGGCGAGCAACCCCTGGGAGGCAAGGTTCTACACCCGCTTGTTTCATATGGCCGAGGACAGTCATCACTTCAAGAGCGAGCAAGGCAGCCACCTGAAACGCCTGTACGAAGCCAAGATGATCCATCTCTATGATCACAGATGGGCGACTTACTCTGAAGATGGATCTAGCACAGAGATGTCCTTGAGCGAAAAGCAAGACCCTTGTCACCTGGCCACTTCGCGCTACTGGGTTGAAGAAGAGGAAGTGAGATCTCGGCTCAATAGCCTGAGCTGGAGCCGCTCGTGGTTGATCGGCTGGAGGGATATTTGCAGA
>JBIKTO010000115.1:0-7274 GCA_044348065.1 Cyanobium sp. | reverse complement strand
GCAATGTCCGCCGTTTCGATACCAGCCTGAGGCAGGCGGAAACCAGCGCCCGCCACCTCGCCGATCGGGTCTCCCAGGCCCCAGCCGCCGTCCCAGGGCGGCTGGGGAGCCTGGACACGGGGCTGGAGCGGAGTCCCGATGGCAGCCTGCGCAGTCGTCGGGACCGCTTCCAGAGCGACCGCGACGTCGGCATCGCGCTGCCAGCCGGGAAGGCGCTGACCCCGGATTCCCGCCGGTTCCTGGAACACGCCCAGGCGATCACCCGCTCCGTCGGCCCGGAGCGGCAGCGCGCTCCGGTGGCGAGCAGCTGGGTGGCCCCCCGCGATCGCACCCTGGTGCTCTACTTCCCCCAGATCCCCGACTACCTCTTCCGCACCAGTGGTCTCAGGCAGTCCTGGCGGGCGCCCCAGCTGACCTACAGCGCCCCCAGCCAAAGTCCCGACGGAGCGCCCCGCTGGACGCCGCCCATCTACGACCCCGCCGCCCGCAAATGGCTGATCAGCGTGGTGGCCCCCTTCTTCCGCAATGGAACCTGGGCCGGGGCGGTGGGTCATGACGTGGTGCTCAGCGAACTCCTCGACCAGCTGGATGGCCCCGGCGACGGCCCCTCCCCCATCGCCCAGGCTCTGTACGTGGCGGATGGGGAGGGCCGCCTCCTGGCCGCGCGCCGCGGCGGACCTCGCGGCCTCGGGGAATGGCTGCCGGACCGCTACCAGCCCTTCCTGAAGCAGGCGCGGGCGGGACGGGGGCAGCAGGTCTTCGCCAGCGGGCCCGATCGCGTGGTCGTGGCGCCGATCCCCAGCCTCTCCGCCTACGCCATCTACCGGCTGGATGGGGACGCCCTGCGCAATGGTTTCCCCATCCGGGTGGGGGACCTGGCGGTCAGCCGCAACCTCTTCCTCCTGGGGCTGACCGCCGGCAGCGTCCTCTGGCTGTGGCGGGGGCGCACCGCTCGCCCCTGAGCAGCAGGCCAGGACAGGGGGGGGCGTGATCAGCACCTAGCTTGGTGGGAACCGCGGGTGTGCCGATGCCGGAGAGCCCCGGGCCGCCAGCGGCGATCGGGCAGCTGCGGACGATTCTCGGCCTCGGCTTCGGCCTGGCGGGAGCTGTGGGCGGCACGATCGGGGCGGGGATCCTGCGCACCCCCGGACTCGTGGCCGCCCAGCTCGGCAGCCCGGCCCTGATCCTCCTGGCCTGGGGGCTCGGCGGGCTCTACGCCCTGCTCAGCGCCCTCTGCGTGGCGGAGCTGGGCACGAGCCTGCCCCAGGCCGGTGGCTGGTACGTCTACGCGCGTCGGGCCTTCGGCGACACGGCCGGGCTGGCGGTGGGGTGGGTGGACTGGATCGGCCACTGCACCGGCGTGGCCTGGGTGGCGATCACCGTCGGCGAGTACGGCCGCGAGCTGCTGCCCTTTCTTCCCCTCGAGCCCCGGGCCCTGTCCTTGCTGGCGATCGCCCTGTTCACGGCGATTCAGCTGCTCGGGGTGCGGGCTGGCAGCGGCAGCCAGCAACTGCTCAGCCTGGCCAAGGCCATCGCCTTTCTCGCCCTGGTGGTGGCCTGCTTCTGGCTCGGCCCCGCCCAGCCCCTGGCGGCGGCGCCGCCGGCCGGGAGTCCCAGTGGCTGGCCCCTGGCCCTCGCGCTGGCCCTGGCGCTGCAGCCGGTGGTGAGCACCTTCGACGGCTGGCACAGCCCGATCTACTTCGCCGAGGAGTTCCAGCGTCCCGAGCGGGAGCTGCCGCGCTCCCTGCTCGGCGGCGTGGTGGCGGTCACGGCGATCTACCTGCTGCTCAACCTGGCCCTGCTTCACGTCGTTCCCCTGCCGGAGCTCACGGCCTCCGCCCTGCCCGTGGCCGACGCGGCACGCCGCCTCTTCGGTCCGGCCGGGGGACGGGTGATCACGGCCCTGGCGCTGCTCTCGGTGCTGGGGCTGATCAACGCCTCGATCATGAGCGCCCCCCGGGTGCTCTACGGCCTGGCCCGCGATGGGCTGATGCCGGCGGCCGGAGCTCTGAGTCGCGTCAGCGCCAGCGGCACCCCGATCACCGGCCTGCTGCTCACCAGCGCTGTGAGCTCCCTGCTGACGCTCTCCGGCGACTTCCAGACCCTGCTGGCGATCGCCGCGATCCTGTACGTGGCCCTCTACACCAGCGGCTTCGTGTCGCTGTTGGTGCTCCGCCAGCGGGAACCCGAGCTGGAGCGCCCCTTCGGCGCCTGGGGGCAGCCCTGGATCGCCCTGGTGGTGGTGGCCGCTTCCCTCGCCTTCCTCACCGGCTCGGTGCTGGGGGATCCGCTCCACAGCCTGCTGGCCCTGCTGCTGGCGGCGCTGGCGCTGCCGCTGCGGGCCCTGGTCCGATCCGGCGGGGAGCCGGCCGCCGCCGCGGCCGACGATCCGGGAGGACCGTGAATCCCCTGGCCGGCGAACTGCTGCAGCGCACGCTGGAGCATCTGCTGCTCGTGGCGGTCGCCCTCGGGCTGGCCCTGCTGATCACGGTGCCCCTGGGGATCTGGATCCATCGCCGCCGCTGGGCGGGATGGGTTCTGGCCGCCGCCAGCACCATCCAGACCATCCCCAGCCTGGCGATCTTCGGGCTGCTGCTCACGGTGCCCCTGCTGGGGGGCATCGGGCCGGTGCCGGCGGTGGTGGCCCTGACCCTCTACGCCCTCCTGCCCCTGCTGCGGGGGCTGGTCACAGGTCTGGCTCAGGTGCCGCTGGGGCTGCGGGAGGCGGCCCTGGCGCTGGGCCTGCGGGAGGGCCAGGTGTTGCGTCGGATCGAGCTGCCCCTGGCGCTGCCCATCTGGATGGCCGGGTTACGGGTGGCCACGGTGATCACGGTGGGAACGGCCACCATCGCCGCGGCCATCGGCGCCGGCGGGCTGGGGGTGTTCCTGTTCCGCGGCATCGCCACCGTGAACAACGGGCTGCTGCTGGCCGGGGCCCTGCCCGCCGCGGCCCTGGCGCTGCTGGCCGATGGCGGGCTGGGGGCGTTGGAGCGCCGCCTCGCCCGGGCGCCCCGACCGCGCCGCCCCCACGAAGCCAGCTGGAGCCGCCGCAGGCTCGCCACGGCCGTTGCCGCCCTGCTGGCGGTGGGCCTGGTCCTGGCGGTCGGCCTGGGGCTGCGCCCTGGATCGGCGGACGCGACCGTGCGGATCGGCGCCAAGACCTTCACCGAGCAGCTGATCCTCGCCGAGCTTCTCGCCCAGCAGATCGAGGCGGACACCTCCCTGCGGGTGCAGCGCGACTTCGGCCTCGGCGGCACGGCCCTGCTGCACGAGGGCCTGCGCTCCGGCCGGCTGGACGGCTATGTGGAGTACACCGGCACCGCCTGGACCGCGATCCTGGGCCAGCCGCCCCTGCAGGGAGCCGACCGGCGGGAGCGGATCTGGCGCCAGACCCGCAGCCGCTACGCGGAGCTGGGCCTCACCGTCTTCCCGTCCCTGGGGTTCGAGAACAGCTTCGCGATGCTGATCCGCCGGGCCGACGCGGAGCGGCTCGACCTGCGCAACCTCAGCCAGGCGGCCCCGCTGGCCCCAGGCTGGCGGGCGGCCTTCGGCTACGAGTTTCTCAACCGTGCCGATGGCTGGCCCGGGCTGGCGCGCCGCTACGGCCTGCGGCTGAGCGCGCCCCCCCGGGCGATGGACCTGGGGCTCACCTACCGCGCCCTGGCCGAGGGGCAGGTGGATCTGATCGCCGGCGACAGCACCAACGGCCTGATCCCGGCCCTGGGTCTGGCGATCCTGGCGGACGACCGCGGCTATTTCCCCCCCTACGATGCGGTTCCGGTGTTCCGCAGCGCCAGCCTGCGCCGCCATGCCGACCTGGCGAAGGCGGTGGAGCGGCTGGTGGGTCGCCTCGACGCCACCAGCATGCAGAGGCTGAACGCCGCGGTGGATCTGAGCAAGCGTTCGCTGGAGCAGGTGGTGCGGGACTGGCGGCGTTCCGCCGGGCTGGAGGGGCTGCCCTGAGATGCGCGCCTCTGGCCTGCCCCGACGCCGCCGGCTCGGTGCCCTCCTGGCCCTGCTGCTGGGGCTGCTGTTGAGCCTGCTGCCGCTGGCGCCCACGCCCGCAGCGATCGCCCCCGCCCCGGCGGCCGGCGAAGCGATGGGCAGCGGCGCCTCGCCGGCGCAACCCGCCAGCCAGGGGGCCTACCGACTCGGCAAGGTGCGGATCCTCGGCGTTCCCGTGATCACGGTGGCCTCGCCGGTGGTGCAGGCCGGGGGGGTGGGCCCCGACGCGGCTACCCGGGCCGAGGTGATCGAGGGCAACCTGGAGATGCTCTATCGGGCCCGCTCGCTCTGCAGCGGCGGTGAGGAGCTCGCCGAGTGGCTGGTGCAGACGTTTCTCAGCCAGAAGGGGCAGGGCGCCTGCGGGCTGATCAACGCCAGCCTGCTCGGCCGGCCCGAGGCGCTGCGGGTGATCGCGGTACCGCTGCCGGGGGGGCTGCACCGCCTGGAGGCGCGGGTGCCGGACCGCAGCGAACCGCTGCCCCTGCTCACCGTCACCCAGGAGGACGCCCGCCTCAACGGGGTCGAGAACACCCTGCTCACGGAGCGCTGGCGATCGCTCCTGGAGGAGCGGCTGCGGTTGGCGCGCCGGCTCCTCACGCCGCAGGCCCTGCGCCAGCGCCTCGGGCGGGTCAGCCTGACCCTGCTCGCCCTGGCCGGCCTGCTGGCCCTGACCCTGAAGCTGTGGCGGGACTGCGGGCAGGGGCTGGGGCGGCTGGAAACCCGCTTCGGGGTGGACGACCGGCGACCGCGCCACTGGCTGGCGATCCACGGGCTGCATGCCCTCAGCCAGGCCCTGCTGGCGGGGGTGATGGCGCTCCTGGTGGCGATGGCGGGGGTGGCGACCTTCGCCGTGCCCGGCCAGGTGCCGACGGCGCTGGACCTGCTGCTGCAGCCCTGGGGCATCGCGGTGAAGCTGGTGCTGGTCTGGGCGTTGACCCAGGTGGGGCGGGCCCTCGTGGAGGTGGGGCTGCGCCAGTGGGTGGCCAACGTTTCGGTGCCGGCGGATCATCGCCAGCGGCGGCAGCAGCGCTTCCGCACCCTGCAGCGGGTGCTGCGGCGGCTGGTGGATCTGGGCGGCCTGCTGGTGGCCGGCCTCTGGATCTTCAGCGACATCCCCTGGGTGCGGGCGATCCCCGGCCATGCCGTTCTGGTCAGCGGCGCCCTGCTGGGCGCCCTGGCGATCGTGTTCCAGGGGTTGCTGCGCGATTTCGTCGCCGGCCTGGTGATCCTCTCCGAAGACCGCTACGCCATCGGTGACAGCGTCGAGATCGGCGGCCTGAGCGGCGTTGTGGTGGATCTGGGGGTGCTGAGCACCCAGGTGCGCACGGCCGACCAGCGCGTGGCCGTGTTCCAGAACAGCCACTGCGGCGAGGTGATCAACCAGAGCAAGCTGCGTTCGGGCCTGGTGGTGAGGCTGGTGCTCTCCCATCGCTGCCGGGGTCTGGCCGCCGCCCTGGCGGTGATCGAGGCGGAGCTGCACTCCCTCGCCGGCGATCCGGCCTGGCGACCCCAGCTCCTGGAGCCGCCGATTCTCCAGGGGGTCTCGGATGTCAGCCCCGAGGGGGTGACGGTGTCCCTGCTGCTGGTGACGGTGGTCGGCGCCCAGGAGGCGGTGGGCCGGGAGCTGCGGCGGCGGCTGGTGGAACGCCTGCGGCGGGAAAATCTCCCCCTGGCGGAGGCCCAGGGGCCGGAACCGGCGAGGGAACGCTGAAGGGGGGCGGCGCGGCCGCGGCGGAAACGTCACCATCGGAGAGCGTCGATGCTCCCCGATGGACTCCGAAGCCCCTCCGATCCGCGAGGACCAACTGGCCCGGCTGCACCGCGACGACGACAGCTGCCCGGGACCCTGGCGGGTGCGCCGCAAGCTGCCCCACCTGCTGCCCGTGCCGGGGGCGATCGATCGGGTGGACAGGGCGGTGGTGGGGGCGATCGTGGGTCAGGGCGACCTTCTGGACGACCTGGCGATCCTCTGCGCCGAGGCCCTGCGCCAGACCGCCTGGGAGGGTGCGGGGCCCGATGGCCCCGCCGTTCGGGGAGTGGCGGCCCGGGTGGCGGCCGGGCTGGCGGTGGCGCTGATGGAATCCGATCTGCCCGAACGGATCAGCGCCAGGCTGGCGGAGCGCTCACCCTTCGCCGAAGGCTGGCGGGCCTGCCCGGAGTGAAGGCCGGCGGCCGGGGCTCGGCGGCAGCGCTCAGGAGGGCGCCCCATCGGCGGGAAGGCGAGCGGAGGCTCCTGGCGACGACTCCCCTCCGACGTCGGGGGGCGGCTGCTCGGCGAGGCGATGGCACACCACCCGGTTGCGACCGCGACGCTTGGCTTCATACAGGCAGTCATCGGCGATGTGCTGCAGGTCTTCGGCTTCGCAGGCCACACCTGAGGAGGCCTCCCAGATCGCCCCGCCGATGCTGATGGTGAGGGAGTGGCGCTGCTCGAACCTGGCGTGGCTGATCGGCAGGGAGGCCACACTCAGGCGCAGCCGCTCGGCGATGGCCTGCACCTGCTCGGCGTTGTTATCGAGCAGGATCACGGCGAATTCTTCACCGCCGAGGCGGGCGAGGAAGTCGCGTTGCTGGCGAAGCTGGGTGGTGAGGACCGCAGCAAGCTGGCGCAGGCAATGGTCGCCATGGGCATGGCCATAGGTGTCGTTCACATCCTTGAAGTGATCGATGTCCAGCAGCAGCAGCGCCAGGTGGCGGCCGGTCATGCGGGTGGCTGCCACATTGGCCATCAGGAAGGAATCAAAGCTGCGGCGATTGGCCAGCTGGGTGAGGGGATCCATGAGGGCCAGACGCTTGGCCCGCTCGCTTTCAAAGCTGTGAAACAGCAGGCTCAGCAGGGCGCTGAGGGATTCGATGCGCTGAATCTGAACCTCGCTGAAGCGGCTCTCCCCCTGCAGGGCGATCGTGAGCACCGGGATCGAGACGCCGCGTGATTCCAGGCGGATGCCGAGGTAATCGGTGGCCCCACGCTCCTGCAGGGTGCACAGGAAGGGGAAATCCGGAGACTCGGGGCTGTCCAGCCGCTGGCGCAGGATGCCGGAGCTGGTGGCCAGGTAGTGCAGGGGGCTGGCCAGGTGCTCCGGATTCTCGAGAAACTCCCGGCCCATGCAGAGGGTCTCCACCTCACCCGGGCGGTGGGCATACCAGATGTACTGGAAGCAGTCGACATCGTCGTGGTCGGGGAGGAAGGCCAGGGACAACCGCATGGTGTCCAGGCCCCAGCTGCGCAGCTCATTGACGAACAGCAGCACGAACTCTTCAAAGCTGCG
>JBIKTO010000114.1:0-7294 GCA_044348065.1 Cyanobium sp. | reverse complement strand
CTCGTGGTTGACCCCGCCGATCCGCACGGCCGTGATGGCGCTGCCCTCCAGCCCGCCGATCAGCACACGACGCAGGGCGTTGCCGAGGGTGGTGGCCTGGCCGCGGTCCAACGGACCGATCACGAAAACGCCGGTCTGGGAGCGGTCGTTGGCAACCTGATGCTCGACCCGGTCGATCTGGTATTGCAGCACGGTCTCTGGGGATGGAAGGAGGGGTGGGGGAAGCCGGGGTTCAGACCCGGCGGCGCTTGGCCCGACGGCAGCCGTTGTGGGGCAGCGGGGTGACATCGCGGATCAGGGTGATCTCCAGACCGGCGACCTGCAGGGCGCGGATGGCGGTCTCGCGGCCGGAGCCCGGACCGCGAACCAGCACCTCGATCTGGCGCATGCCCTGCTCGAGAGCCCGGCGGGCGGCCGCTTCGGCGGCGGTCTGGGCCGCGAAGGGGGTGCCCTTGCGGGCGCCCTTGAAGCCGCTCGCACCAGCCGACGACCAACTGATCACCTCACCGGCGGTGTCGGTGATCGAGACGATCGTGTTATTGAAGGTGCTCTGGATGTGGGCAACGCCGTTGGGCACGTTGCGCTTGGCCTTCTTGGGGCCGGATTTCTTGACGGGCTTGGCCATGGCAGGGGGCCCTGGAGAACCAGGGAGGTGATCGGAGGACTGGGGGAACCCTGGTGACGCCCCTCAAGCGCGAGGCGCAAGGGGCGGCAGGGTGGGGGGGTGAGGGGCAGGCCAGGGCCTGCCGACGCTCACTTCTTCTTGCCGGCCACGGTCTTGCGGGCGCCGCGGCGGGTGCGGGCGTTGGTGCGGGTGCGCTGGCCGCGCACCGGCAGGCCGGCGCGATGACGACGACCGCGCAGGCAGCCGATGTCCTGCAGGCGCTTGAGGGCCATGCCCTCCTCGCGACGCAGGTCGCCCTCGAGGGTGAAGCCCTCGGCGGCGCCGCGCAGCTTCTGCACGTCGGCGTCGCTCAGGTCCTTGACGCGGATGTCAGGGCTGACACCGGTTTTGGCGAGGATCTTACGGGCCCGGGTGAGCCCGATTCCGTACACATAGGTGAGAGAAATCTCGACCCTCTTATCGCGAGGGATGTCGACACCGGCAATCCGAGCCACGTTGGGGAAACGATCAGGGGGGCAAGGGGTGAGGCCGCTGGGCGATCCGGAAGAGACCGGGGGCCACAGGGCCTGGGGGAAACATGGAAGCCCGGGCCGCGTGTGCGAAGCCCTGGGCCGAGGACTGGATCAGCCCTGGCGCTGCTTGTGCTTGGGGTTGGTGCAGATCACCATCACCCGGCCGTGGCGACGGATCACCCGGCACTTGTCACACATTCTCTTGACTGAGGCGCGCACCTTCATGGTGGGGTGCTCTCCGCGTTTGCAAACCGCCACCCTATCACAGGGGTCAACCACCCCAGAAATGGCGGATCAGACCAGCAGCGCTTCGATCCGCCCGCCGATCTCCTCGATCGTGCCGGCGGCATCCACCGGCTGGAGCAGACCCAGGCCGCTGTAGTGCTCGATCAGCGGTGCCGTCTGCTCCCGGTAGACCTGCAGGCGGTGGCGGATCACCGCTTCATTGTCGTCGCTGCGGCCACGACCCAGCAGGCGCTGCAGCAGCACGGCGTCGTCGAGTTCCATCAGCACCACCAGCTCGATGCCCTGGCCGAGGCTGGTGAGCAGGGAGTCGAGGGCCTCGGCCTGGCTGAGATTGCGCGGGAAGCCATCGAGCAGCCAGCCGCCGCCATGGCCCTCCAGCCGGCTGCGGACGATCGCCAGCACCAGGTCATCGCTCACCAGTTCGCCCCGGGCCATCACCGCCTCGGCCTCCCGACCCAGGTCGGTGCCGGCCTGCACTTCGCCACGCAGAAGATCACCGGTGGAGAGGTGCAACAGGCCGTGGGCGGCCGCCAGAAGCTGGGCCTGGGTGCCCTTGCCGGCTCCGGGCGGACCGAGGAACAGGAGGCGTTGCTTCATGGTGGTCTAGGGGAAGGGGAAAGGCGGAACGGGGGCAATCCCGCGATTACTGGCGCACCATGCCCTCGTAGCGCTGCGAGATCACATACGTCTGCACCTGCTTGGCGGTGTCGATCGCCACGCCCACCAGGATCAGCAGGGAGGTGGCGCCGAGACCCTGGAAGGTGCGCACCTGGATGGCCCCCTCCACCGCCGAGGGGATGATCGCCACGGCGCCGAGGAAGATGCAGCCCAGCAGGGTGAGGCGGTTCTGCACGCCGGTGATGTAGGTGGCGGTGGCCGAACCGGGCCGCACCCCGGGAATCGCCACGCCGCTGCGCTTGAGGTTCGTGGCGATGTCCACCGGGTTGACGGTGAGGGAGGCGTAGAAGAAGCCGAAACCGCAGATCAGCAGGAAATACACCAGCGCATAGAGCCAGGGGGTGCTGCTGTTGGGGCTGAGGTAGCCGGCCACCTGGATCAACCAGGGGCTCTTGGTGAAGTTGGCGATCGTGAGCGGCAGGAAAATCAAGGTGGAGGCGAAGATGATCGGCATCACGCCTCCGGCATTGAGCTTGAGGGGCAGGTAACTCTGGCGGGCCGCCAGCATCCCGGCGCCGCCGGCCTGGCGTTTGGCGCTGACGATCGGAATGCGCCGGTTGCCCTCCTGGACGAAGATGATGCCCACGATCGTCACCAGGAACACCAGCACCAGGATCAGGATGCCGCCCACGGTGGAGCGGTCACCGCTCTGGGCCAGCTCGATCGTGGAGCCCAGGGCCTTGGGGAGGGTGGCCACGATGTTCAGAAAGATCACAAGGGAGGCGCCCTGGCCGATGCCCCGCTCGGTGATCACCTCGGAGATCCACATCACCGCCATCGAACCGGCCACCAGGGCCAGGCTGGTCTGGAACACGAACTGCCAGTCGGGGATGTCGGCGAGCTTGTACTGGCGCAGGATCATCGCGAAGACGCCGCTCTGCAGCACGCCCCAACCGAGGGCCACGTAGCGGGTGATCTGGGCGATGCGTCGCCGACCCGCCTCACCTTCGTTCTTCTGCAGATCCTCCAGCTGGGGCAAAGCCGCGGTGAGCAGCTGGATGATGATCGAGGCGTTGATGAACGGCAGGATGCCGAGGGCGAACACCCCCAGGGTGGAGAGGCCGCCGCCGGTGAAGATGTCGAGAAACCCGAGCAGCTGCCCCCCCTGCTGCACAAAGGCCTGGAATGCCACCCGGTCGATGCCGGGAACGGGCACGTAGATACCCAGCCGCACGATCAGGAGCAGGCCCAGGGTGGTGACAACCCGGTCTCGCAGGCCCTTGGCCTGGAACACCTGACTGACGATCTCAGCGGCGCTCGGGTTACGACCCCGGCTGACAACCATGGCGGAACGGGGGAGGGAGCTCTAAACTTAGAGGGTGGCGGAGCGCGGCGATCAGCCGACGATCTCGCAGCTGCCGCCAGCGGCTTCGATCTTGGCGCGAGCGGAGGCCGTGAAGGCGGCCGCCTGCACGGTGAGCTTCACCGTGAGATCACCGTTGCCCAGCACCTTGAGCGGTTGCCGATCGCTGGTGAGCACCCCCTCCTTGACCAGAGAATCGAGACTGACGGTGCTGCCGGCCTTGCAGGCGGCGAGGGCGCCGACATTCACGATCGTGTACTGGCGTGGGTTGACCAGGGGGAAGTGCTTGAGCTTGGGGACGCGGCGGTAGAGGGGCATCTGGCCGCCCTCGAAACCGGGGCGCGTGGGGCGACCGGAGCGGGACTTCTGGCCGCGCATGCCGAAGCCGCAGCTGGCCCCCTGGCCGGCGGCGATGCCACGGCCCTTGCGGGTCTTGCGACGACGGGCGCCGTCGTTGGCCTTGAGGGATTGGAGGGTTGGTGTCATCGGAAGGCTCAGGAGTAGATCTGCTCGAGGGAGATGCCCCGCTCCTTGGCGGTCTCCTTGTGGGTGCGCAGGGCCCCGAGGGCCACCATCGCCGCGCGGGCGTTGTTCAGGGGCGTTTTGGAGCCCAGGCGCTTGGCGAGCACATTCTTGATGCCGGCCAGCTCCAGCACGGTGCGGATCGAGCCGCCGGCGATCACGCCGGTGCCCGGGGCGGCCGGACGGATCAGCACGCTGGCGGCGCCGTCGCGGCCGCGGCTGTCGGTGGGAACCGAGCTGTGGCGGGTGAGGGGCACCTTCACCAGATGCTTCTTGCCATCGGCCACGCCTTTGCGCACCGCGCCGATCACATCACCGGCCTTGCCGACACCAACGCCCACCTGGCCCCGTTCGTTGCCGACGACGACGATGGCGCGGAAGCTCATCTTCTTGCCGCCCTTGACGGTCTTGGAGACGCGGCGGATCTGCACCACCCGCTCCTGCCATTCGGAGTCGCGCTCCTGGCCGCGGCGGTCGCCGCCCCGACGGCTGCCGCCGCCGCGCCGGTCACCCCCCTTGCCCTCACCCCGTCCACCACGGCGTTCGGGCTGGCCTTCCGCCGCCGCCGGCACATCAGCCGCCGAGGGGATGTCGCTGGTCTGGAGCTGGTCGTTGGATTCGGTCATGGTGAGAGCAGGATCAGAACTGAAGGCCCGCTTCCCGGGCGGCATCGGCCAGGGCCTTGACCCGACCGTGGTACAGGTTGCCGCCGCGATCGAAGACCACCTGCTGGATGCCCTTGGCCAGGGCCCGTTGGGCGACGAGCTGGCCCACGGCCACCGAAGCATCGCAGTTGGCCCCGGTGTCGAGGCTGGTGCGCAGATCCTTGTCGAGGCTGGAGGCGGCGACCAGGGTGTTCTGGGCGTCGTCGTCGATGACCTGGGCGTAGATGTGGTTGTTGGAGCGGAACACCGCCAACCTGGGCCGGTCGGGGGTGCCGATGAGATGGCGACGCAGGCGCCGGTGGCGCTTCTGGGTCTGCAGTTTGCGGGAGAGGGATGACATGGGAGTGCTCGGGGACGTCGCTCAGGCAGGCCTCACTTCTTGCCGGTTTTGCCGGCCTTGCGCAGGATCCGTTCGCCTTCGTACTTGATGCCCTTGCCCTTGTAGGGCTCGGGGGGACGGATGGCGCGCACCTTGGCCGCCTCGTTGCCGACCCGTTCCTTGTCGGCGCCGGAGACCAGCACGGTGGTGTTGTTCTCGACCGCGAAGGTTACGCCGTCGGGGGGATCCATCTCCACCGGATGGCTGTAGCCAGCGCTGACCACCAGCTTCTTGCCCTGCACGGAGGCGCGGTACCCCACGCCGACGATCTCCAGCTTGCGCACAAAGCCCTGGCTCACCCCTTCGACCATGTTGGCCACCAGGGTGCGGCAGAGGCCGTGGCGTTCGCGGGAGCGACGGCTGGAATCGGAGGGACTCACCTGCACGGTGCCGCCCTCCTGGCTGATGGCGATCCCGTCGGGGAGGGTGCGGCTGAGTTCGCCCTTCGGCCCCTTGACGGTGACCGTGAGCCCATCGAGGTGGACAGCCACCTTGTCGGGAATGGGGATCGGAGCCTTGCCGATGCGTGACATTGTTCGGGTCCTCCGGGGATCAGTAGATGTAACAGAGCACTTCACCGCCCACGCCCTGACGGCGGGCGTCACGGTCGCTCATCACCCCCTTGGAGGTGGAGATGATCGCCACCCCGAGGCCACCGAGCACCTTCGGCAGCTGGCGGGTGTTCTTGTAGATGCGCAGGCCCGGGCGGCTGACACGCTGGACGCGGCGGATCGTGGGCTGACGGTGCTTGCCGCTGTACTTGAGCTCAAGCACCAGCTGCTTCTCGAAGCCCTCCCCCTCTTCGCTGATGGCAGCGATGAAGCCCTCCTGCTGAAGCACGCTGGCAATGCTGCGCGACATCTTGGAGGCGGGGATGCGGGTGCTCTCGTGACGCTTCTCACTCGCATTGCGGATGCGGGTGAGCATGTCGGAAATCGGGTCGTGGTTGGCCATGGTCGTGTCCGGGAGAGGGCTCAGTTGCTGCGGAACGGCATCCCCATTTCGCGGAGGAGGGCCCGGCCCTCTTCGTCGTTACGGGCGGTGGTCACGATCGTCACGTCCATGCCCCGGATGGCGTCGATCTGATCGAAGGAGATTTCGGGAAAGATGATCTGCTCCCGGATGCCCAGGGTGTAGTTGCCCCGGCCATCAAAGCTTTTCGGGCTGACACCGCGGAAATCGCGGATGCGGGGCAGGGCCAGATTGATCAGACGCTCCAGGAAGGCGTACATCCGCTCACCCCGCAGGGTGACGGCCACGCCGATCGGCATGCCCTGACGGATCTTGAAGCCGGCGATGGCCTTCTTGGCGCGGGTCACAACGACCTTCTGGCCGGTGATCCGGGCCAGCTCAGTGATCGAGGCCTCAAGGGCCTTGGCATTCTGGGCGGCCTCACCGAGTCCCCGGTTGACGGTGACCTTCACCACCTTGGGGACTTCGTGGATGTTGGAGAGGTTGAGATCCTTCAGCAACTTGGGCTGGATCGTCTCCCGGTAGCGCTGTTTCAGTGACATGGCGGTGGGGGGGCTGCGCTTCTGGGCGTGGTCAGAAGGCGTGGGGGACAGGAGCGGAGGAGGGGGGCCGAAGCCAGGAGTCGGGCGGCGGTCAGTCGAGAAGTTCTCCCGTCTTCTTGAGCCGGCGCTTCTTACCGCCGTCCTTGTCGACGACGATCTCAACCCGGCTGGCGACCTTGGCGGTGCTGGAGTACAGCATCACGTTGGAGGCATGCAGGGAGGCCTCCTCGGTGACGATGCGGCCGGTCTCGCCCTCCTGGGTGGGCTTGACGTGGCGGGTGCGCAGGTTGATGCCCTGCACCACCACCCGGTTCTGGTCGGGCAGGGTGCGCAGCACCTCACCGGTCTTGCCCTTGTCCTTGCCGCTGATCACCTGCACGGTGTCGCCCTTGCGGATGCGCATCTTGATGCGAACCGTGGCCTGGGGCCTGGGGGTGGCGGTGGCCATCTCAGATCACCTCCGGGGCGAGGGACACGATCTTGGTGAAGTTGCGTTCCCGCAGCTCCCGGGCAACCGGACCGAAGACGCGGGTGCCCTTGGGGTTGTTGTCGGAGCCGAGGATGACGGCGGCGTTGTCGTCGAAGCGGATCGAATTGCCGGTGTCGCGGCGCAGGGTGGCGCGGGTGCGCACCACCACCGCCTTGACCACATCCGATTTCTTCACGCCCATGTTGGGCATGGCGTCCTTGACCGCGGCCACGATCACGTCGCCCACGTGGGCGTAGCGACGGTTGGTGCCCAGCACACGGATGCACTGGATGCGCTTGGCGCCGCTGTTGTCGGCAACGGTGAGGAAGGTTTCCTGTTGAATCATCGGGGGTTCCTCCTCAGGTGCGGGACGGGTTGAGC
>JBIKTO010000113.1:0-7297 GCA_044348065.1 Cyanobium sp. | reverse complement strand
GCACCACCAGGGCCTCCACATCGATCGTCAGCTCCGTGGCCGGTTCGGCGCTCACCAGGGCCTGCAGGTTGGTCACGTCGTCGTGGCTGGCGCTCAGGCAGGGGATGCCGAGGGTGAGGCAGTTGCCGAAGAAGATCTCGGCGAAGCTCTCGCCGATCAGGGCCCGGATGCCGCGGCGCATCAGCGCCTGGGGCGCGTGCTCGCGGCTGGAGCCGCAGCCGAAGTTGCGGTTCACCACCAGGATGGAGGCATCCCGGTGCTGCTCCAGGTCGAAGGGGTGGTTGCCGGCCAGCTCGCTGCGGTCGTCGGCGAAGGCGCCGCGGGCCAGGTTGTCGAAGCTGACGCACTTGAGAAAGCGCGCCGGGATGATGCGGTCGGTGTCGATGTCATCGCCGATCACGGCGACCCCGCGGCCACGCCAACCGGTGATCGGGCCCTGGGGGAAGGGGGTGCTGGTCATTGCGGCAACAGGTCGCGCACGTCGGTGACCTGACCGCGCACCGCGGCGGCGGCCACCATGGCAGGACTCATCAACAGGGTGCGACCGGTGGCCGAGCCCTGACGGCCCTTGAAGTTGCGGTTGCTGGAGCTGGCGCTGATCTGCCGGCCCTCGAGCCGGTCGGGGTTCATCGCCAGGCACATCGAGCAGCCGGGCTCCCGCCATTCGAAGCCCGCCTCCCGGAACACCGCATCGAGACCCTCCGCCGCCGCCGCCGCCGCCACCTGCTCGGAGCCCGGCACCACGAAGGCCTTGATGCCCGCCGCCACCCGCCGGCCCCGGGCCACCTCGGCCGCGGCGCGCAGATCGCTGAGCCGGCCGTTGGTGCAGCTGCCGATGAAGCAGACATCCACCGGCACGCCCGCGATCGGCCGTCCGGGCTGCAGATCCATGTAGCGGTAGGCCTCGCTGGCGATCGCCCGCTCCCCCTCCTCCAGCTGCTCGGGGCCGGGGATGGTTTCGTCGATGCCGATCGCCTGGGCCGGGGTGATCCCCCAGGTGACCGTGGGGGCGATCGCCGCCGCGTCGAACACCACCTCGTCGTCGAACATGGCATCGGGCCCGCTGGCCAGGGAGCGCCACCAGGCCACCGCCCGCTCCCAGGCCTCTCCGGCGGGGGCGGCGGGCCGGCCCTGGAGGTAGGCGAAGGTGACCGCATCGGGGTTGCAGTAGCCCACGCGGGCGCCCCCTTCGATCGCCATGTTGCAGAGGGTCATGCGCTCCTCCATCGACAGGGTCTCCACCGCGGAGCCCGCGAACTCGTAGGCATGGCCCACACCGCCCTTCACCCCCAGGCGGCGGATCACATGCAGGATCAGGTCCTTGGCGTGCACCCCCGGCCGCAGGGCCCCCTCGAGGCGGATGCGCCGCACCTTGAGGCGGCCGATCGCCAGGCTCTGGCTGGCGAGCACGTCGCGCACCTGGCTGGTGCCGATGCCGAAGGCGATCGCTCCGAACGCCCCGTGGGTGGAGGTGTGGGAATCCCCGCAGGCCACGGTCATGCCCGGCTGGGTGAGCCCCAGCTCCGGGGCGATCACGTGCACGATCCCCTGGCGACCGCTGCCGAGGCCATGCAGCGGGATGCCGTGGGCGGCGCAGTTGGCCTCCAGGGTGGCCAGCATCTCCTCCGCCAGGGGATCGGCGAAGGGCCGGGCCTGGGAGGTGGTGGGAACGATGTGATCCACCGTGGCGACGGTGCGCTCCGGATGGCGCACGCTCAGGCCGAGGTCGCGCAGGGCGGCGAAGGCCTGGGGGCTGGTGACCTCGTGGATCAGGTGCAGGCCGATGAACAGCTGGCTGGAGCCGCCGGGCAGCTCAGCCACGCGATGCAGATCCCAGACCTTGTCGTAGAGGGTGCCGGAACTCACGGGGAACCCGGACGCACGGAGGTCCACCCTAAGCCGGGGCTGGCGTGGCTCATCGGGGCGGCACGGGGGTGGTGCCCCGCTGGAACAGGCCATCGAGGTAGTGGCGAGCGACGGCCCGATCGCCGCAGCCGTGCTGAAACAGGAAGCCGGCCAGCGCGGCCTGCATCAGCCGGTACTGGTCCCACTGGGGATGGAGGCGGATGAACTCGCGCATCGCCCGGAAGAGGTCTTCGGGCATCTGGTTCTCGACGCTCACATGGCTGGGGGCATGGTCGGGGATCTGGCTCATCGGCGTCGCACGGGAACGCCCCCATCACCCCACGCCGGCCGCCTGGCCGTCAAAGCGCCGCCGCAATGAGCGATCCCATGCGACTCGTGCCGCGACGGCAGTGGCGGTGCCGCCGCCCGTGCCCCGCCGGCGGGCCGCCTCCATCCCGCAGGGCCCGGCCGGGCCCCGTCAAGGGGAACACGCCTTTCCCCAGGCTGGGGTGGCCATTGGTGGGATGAACCGCCGCGCCGGGCGACCGGCCTGGGGAAAAAGGCCCGAAGAGCGGGGAAAAGCAGCGGTGAGAAGGGGAAAAGTCCATCCCACAGCAATGGTGATCAATCCACCGCCCTCCGGCAGGGAACGCTCATTCCTCGTCCGGGGCGCCGGCGGGAACCAGGCGGATCTGCTTGCGGCCGAGCTTGATCTCGAACTCATCGCCCGGCTTGAGGTCGAGCATGGCGGTGTAGGCCTTGCCCACCAGCAGGTTGCCGTTGCCCTGCACGGTGGCCAGGTAGCTGAGCTTGCGCCCGCCCCGGTTCGCGGCCTTGCCGGCACCGTCGCCGAGGCTGAGGCCCTTGGCCTCGAGCAGGGCCTCATAGAAGGAGGTGAAGTTGAGGCGCTCGCCGCCATCCTTCTTGGTGCTCACATAGCCGCAGCTACGCACCAGATCAGACTTGGAGACATCGCCGAGTTCCTTGACTTTGGCGAGAAGTTCAGCGCCTGTGAGCATGACGGGGAAAGGACAAGAACCGCGCGCCAAGGCTACCGCTTGTGCTCCATTCGGCAAGCACCTCAGGGTGGGTAATGGTCGTCAATCCACGGCGGGTGCACTGCAGCATCTCCCGCCCATCTCAGGGGGAATCGAGCAGGCGCAGCCGCAGCCGATTCAGGGCCTCGCCCACGGTCAGCGTCTGGATCCAGGTTCTGCCGCGCCGCGATCCGAACCGCACCGCTTCCGCGACGCAGCCCTCCGCCGACGCCACGGCGATGTGCACCAGCCCCACCGGTTTGTCGTCGCTGCCCCCTCCCGGGCCGGCGATGCCACTCACGGCCACCCCCCACTCGGCGCCGCTGATCCGGCGAACGCCCTCGGCCATCGCCGTCACCACCGCATCGCTCACCGCCCCCTCCCGGTCCAGCAGCGCCTGCGGCACCCCGAGCAGGTCGCGCTTGAGGGCATTGGCGTAAGCGATCACCCCGCCCAGGAACACCTCGGAGGCCCCGGGGATCGCCGTGAGGGCCGCGCCGATGCCGCCGCCGCTGCAGGATTCCGCCACGGCCAGGTGTTCCCCCCGCCGCCGCAACTGTTCCAGGACCACCGACGCCAGGCTGTCACCGTCGGCCCCGAAGCAGCAGCGGCCGGTGCGGCCCCGCAGCTCCCGCTCCACCGGCTCCAGCAGCAGCCGGGCCGCCGCCTCGTCGTCGGCCCGGGCCGTGATCCGCAGGCGCACCTCGCCGGCGCCGGCGTAGGGCGCCACCGTGGGGTTCTCCAGGGCCAGCAGGTCCGCCACCCGCTCGGCCAGCGCGGATTCGGAAACGCCCCAGAACTGCAGCATGCGGCTGGCGAACACGCCCTGGGTCAGCCCGGCGCGGCGCAGCCAGGGGGCCGCCGTCGCCTCCCACATGGCGCGCATCTCGCTGGGCACTCCGGGGAAGGTGAGCACCGTGAAGCCCTCCAGCGGGGTCCAGATCATCCCTGGGGCCGTGCCGGTGGGGTTGGCGAGCAGGCTTGCGCCACGGGGCAGCAGGGCCTGGCGGCGCAGGGAGGGCTCCGGTTCGCGCCCCCGCTGCCGCAGCTTCGCCACGATGTCGTCCCACACCTCCGGGTGCTCCACCAGGTCGGTGGCGAAGGCGGCGGCGATCGCCTCGGTGGTCAGGTCGTCGGGGGTGGGGCCGAGGCCGCCGGTGATCAGCAGCACCCGGGCGCGACCCGCCGCCTCACGCACCGCCGCCATCAGCCGCGCCCGGTTGTCCCCCACCACCCCCTGGCGGTGATGGGGCAGTCCGAGGGCGGCCAGCTGCTCGGCCAGCCAGCGGGCGTTGCCATTCACGATGTTGCCGAGCAGCAGTTCGCTGCCGACGCAGAGGATCTCGACGGCGCCGCCGGTCATGGCAGCGGCGGGCCAGGATCGGCGCTCAGGGCATCCTGCTGCATCTGGCGACGGCAGAGCACCACCACCGCCACCAGCACGGCGGTCGCCAGCCCCAGCCAGAGAAAGCGCAGTTCGGCGTCGGCCACCACCAGGGCCAGGGCCGCCAGCCATTGGGTGAAGGCGTAGATCAGCAGCACCGTGCGCCGGTGGCTCAAACCGGCCCGCAGCAGGCGATGGTGCAGATGGCGACGGTCGGGATAGAAGGGGGAGCGGCCCTCGCTGAGCCGGCCCATGATCACCGCCGACATGTCCGCCAGGGGCAGGGAGAGGATCAGCAGGGGCAGCAGCAGGCTGACGCTGGTGAGACCCTTGGCCGGGCCCACGATGCTGATCGCCGCCAGGGCGAAGCCGAGGAAATAGGAGCCGCCATCCCCCATGAAGATGCGGGCGGGGTTGAAGTTGTGGCGCAGGAACCCCAGGCAGGCGCCGGCCAGGGCGGCGGCCAGCAGTCCGGCGGCGGGCTGGTGCAGGCTGAAGCTCACCGACAGCAGGCCGACGGCGGCGATGCCGCTCACTCCCGCCGCCAGGCCGTCGAGGCCGTCGAGCCAGTTGATGGCGTTGGTGATGCCCACCAGCCACACCACCGTGGCCAGCAGGCTGAGGGTCTGGGGAAGCCGCAGGATCGATTCGGTGCCGAACAGGGGGAAGGGCCATTCGATCGTGCCGATCTGCACGCCCTGGCTCCACACCGCCATGGCCACCAGCACCTGACCCGCCAGGCGCGGCAGCGGGGGCAAGGCGGTGAGGTCATCGGCCAGGCCGATGACGAAATAACAGAGCGAACCGGCCAGGGTGGTCCAGATCAGCTGGTCCTTGTCGGCCTCCACCTGGGCGAACCCGGAGAGCTGCCAGGTGAGCAGCAGGGCCAGGCTGAATCCCAGGACGATGCCGATGCCGCCGAGCCGGACCATCGGCACGGTGTGCTGCTTGCGGGGATCCGGGCGATCGACGAGTTGCCAGCGCAGACCGAGAGCGCGGACCACGGGCACCAGCAGGGCCGTGAGCAGGGCCGCGCTCGCCAGGGTGAGGAGAGCGGCTGAGGTGGGGCTCTCAGCAAGCGTCACGGTGATGACGGGGGGGGCGGCGGGGCTGAGGCCGTCACCTTACGGGCGGCGGTGGCGATCAGGCGTTCTGCAGCTGCCGCTGACCGGAGTACAGGGGGAAACGCGCGCACAGGGCCGCCACCCGATCACGGCAGCGCTGTTCCACGCCGGTGTCGTCGGGGTGGAGCAGGCGGTCGGCGATCACGTCGGCCACCTCGCGGAAGGCCGCCTCATCGAAGCCGCGGCTGGTGCAGGCGGCGGTGCCGAGCCGCAGACCGCTGGTGACGAAGGGGGATTGGGGATCAAAGGGAACCGTGTTCTTGTTGGCGGTGATGTGCACATCGCTCACCAACAGGTCGGCCACCTTGCCGGTCATGCCGATCGAGCGCAGATCGAGAAGCACCAGGTGGTTGTCGGTGCCGCCGCTGACCACGTCGATGCCACGCTCCCGTATCCGGCTGGCCAGGGCCTGGGCGTTGGCGATCACCTGCTCGGCGTAGCGGCGGAACGAGGGCTGCAGAGCCTCGCCGAAGGCCACCGCCTTGGCCGCCACCACATGTTCCAGGGGGCCGCCCTGGGTGCCCGGAAACACGGCCTTGTCGAACTGCCTGCCGAACTCGGCGTCGTTGCAGAGGATCAGGCCACCGCGGGGGCCGCGCAGGGTCTTGTGGGTGGTGGTGGTGACGACGTGGCAGTGGGGCAGGGGCGACGGGTGCAGCCCGGCCGCCACCAGGCCGGCGATGTGGGCGATGTCGGCCAGCAGATAGGCCCCCACCTCATCGGCGATGGCCCGGAAGGCGGCGAAGTCGATCGTGCGGGGGTAGGCGGAGTAGCCGCAGACGATCAGCTTGGGTCGGTGCTCCAGGGCCAGCTCGCGGATGGCGGCGTAGTCGAGCTGCTGGCTTTCGCGATCGACGCCGTAGTGCACGGCCTTGAACCACTTGCCGGAGACGTTCACCGGCGAGCCGTGGGTGAGATGGCCGCCGTGGCTCAGGTCCATGCCGAGAATCGTGTCGCCGGGCTGGAGCAGGGCCAGGAACACCGCGAAGTTGGCCTGGGCGCCGCTGTGGGGTTGCACATTGGCCCAGGCCGCGGCGAACAGCTCCCGAGCCCGCTCGATCGCCAGCTCCTCGATCGCGTCCACGTGCTCGCAGCCGCCGTAGTAGCGCTTGTGGGGCAGACCTTCGGCGTATTTATTGGTGAGCACCGAACCCTGCGCCTCCATCACCGCCCGGGAGGTGAAGTTCTCGCTGGCGATCAGCTCCAGGTGGGTCTGCTGGCGTTCGAGCTCCTTGGCGATCAGGGCGGCGATGGCGGGATCCCCGCTGGCCAGGGGTGTGTCGAGGGAATCCACCATGGGATCGAAACGCGCAGCACGGGTGGTTTCGATCGTAGGCAACCGGGGTGCGGGTGCCGTGGCTTGGCAGCCACACGAACACCGACAGCGGGAGGGCGAACCGCCCGTGGCTGATCGGTGCTGGTGGAGGTGGTGATGGGGACGCGCCTGGAGAGATTCGAACTCCCGACCCTCTGATCCGTAGTCAGATGCTCTAATCCGCTGAGCTACAAGCGCCTGGGCAACGGCTGCCGCCGTCTGCTCATTCTCACCGCATGGGGGGGCGATCCGTCAACCTGGCCGGAGCGTCCGCCCGCTTCCCGATGCCGATTCGCTGGTACGGCCCCGCCGATCCCGCCGACCCCACCTACCGGCATTTCGAGCGGATCGTCAATCTGACCCTGCACGCCGCCCTGTTCGCCGCCGTCAACAGCGGTCTGTGGGTGCTGGACGGACTGCGCCATCCCTGGCCCCACCTGGAATGGCTGACGCTGCCCTGGGCGGTGGGGCTGCTGATCCATGCCACGGTGGTCATCAGGATGCGCCCCCCCTCATGACCCTCGCCGCCCGCGACCTGGAGGAGCTGAGCCGCTCGATCGCTGACCGCCTCTACATCCAGGTGGCCAGCTGG
>JBIKTO010000112.1:0-7305 GCA_044348065.1 Cyanobium sp. | reverse complement strand
GTTGGGGCTGTTCGCATCGAGGTTGAAGACCGTGGCCTGGCCCTCGAAGCGGAAGATCGACCCGTACACATTTGGCTTGCCCAGCAGCACGCAGGCGTCGTTGACCAGATAGCGGGTGGGGAAGTTATCGGTGCCATCGCAGACCAGGTCGTAGCCGCCGATGATCTCCAGGGCGTTTTCGCTGGTGAGGGCTGTTTCGTAGAGATCCACCTGGCAATGGGGATTGATCTCCTGGATGCGGTGCTTCGCCGATTCGATCTTCGGTTTGCCCACCCAGCTGGTGCCATGGATCACCTGGCGCTGCAGATTGCTGTGATCCACCACGTCAAAGTCGACGATGCCGAGGCGGCCGACGCCCGCGGCGGCCAGGTACAGCAGCAGCGGCGAGCCCAGCCCGCCGGTGCCGACGCACAGCACCGAGGCGGCCTTGAGGCGCTTCTGACCCTCCAGACCCACCTCCGGCAGGATCAGGTGGCGCGAGAAGCGCGCCATCTCATCGGGGGTCAGCTGCACGCCGCTGGTGTCGGGGGGAAGCATCGGGCCCGGCTCTCGCTCTCAATCCACCATTCTCCATAGCAGGGGCCGCGCCGCGCCGCCGCCGGGGTCGCCAGGGTCGTGGCGATCCCCGATCCACCAGCAGCCGAGGGCCTCCACGGGGAGCGTTGCGGCGGCCTCCTGTCCAAGGATCAGCATCAAGGTGGGGCCGCTGGTCAGGGCCAGATCGGTGCACGAGGGGGTCGGGCTGCCGGCGGGATGGCTGTGGGCCGCCCCCAGCACCTCCAGGCCGCGCTGCCGTGCCCACCGCTGCGCCTGCAGCTGCTCGCGCGGATCGAGCTGGAAGCGCCGCCGCCGCTCCGCCGCCGGCCGCCAGACGTTCAGACAGGGCCAGATCCGCTCCAGCCGCCAGGGCGCGCCGGCCTCGCCAGCGTTGCCGGCCAGGCGCCGGCCGAGGAGCAGGGCACAGCCCTCCCGGGGTGCGGGCTCACGCAGCACCCGGCGCAGAACCGTCAGCGCCTGCCGATCGATCTGAAGCTCCGCTGGCGTGACGGGGATCACGAGGGGTACCTTAGGCGCGACCTTTCAGCGGCTCGTTCTCCCATGAGCGAAACCCCCAGCGCGGCCCCGGAGACGACCCAGGACAGCGGCCCGGCGGTGACCCCCGCCAGCGTCAGCGAGGGCGTTGACCACGGCTTCGACTTCAGCGATCGCTACCAGGAGGTGGTGGGCAAGCTGAATGAAACCCTGGGCAAGGTGGATTGGTCGGAGATGGGCAAGATCGGCAAGATCGTCGGCATTTTTGTGGCCGTGATCGTCGCCCAGATCCTGATCAAGGGCGTGCTCGACACCATCAACCTGCTGCCGATCCTGCCCGGACTGCTGGAGCTTCTCGGCCTGGTGGTGGTGGGCAAGTGGAGCTGGGAGAACCTCACCACCAGCGAAAAGCGCAACGACGTTTTGCAGCGCCTGCAGAGCGTCAAGCGGGAATACCTGGGCTGAGGCCAGGTTCCGCTTCGGCTGGCGTTCACGCCTGCGGACCATCCCGCAGCAGCCGTGCGATCAGCCGACCGGCCTGGGCTGTGTAGGCGCCTCCGAAGAGATTGGCGTGGTTGAGCAGGTGGTAGAGGTTGTAGAGGTCCACCCTCTGGCGATGGTTGTCGGGTAGGGGCCACTCACCCGCATAGCCCTCGAAGAAGGCGGCCGGAAAGCCTCCGAACAGCTGCGCCATCGCCAGATCCACCTCCCGGTCGGCCCGATGGACCGCTGGGTCGTAGATCGCTCCGCGCCCATCGGCCAGCACGCCGGCGTTGCCGCTCCAGAGGTCGCCGTGCGCCAGGCAGGGCTCCGGTCGATGGCCGGCCAGCCAGTCGGGCGTGCGCGCCAGCAGGGCGTCGGCCCCGGGCAGGGGATGGCCGGCGCGGGCCAGGCGCTCCAGCTGGGGTGCCAGCCGCCGCTCCGTGAAGAACTCTCCCCAGGCCTCCAGCCAGCCGTTGGCCTGTGGCGAGGCGCCGATTCGGTTGTCCTGGGGCCAGCCGAAGGCCGTGGCGCCGCGATCGCCCTCCCGGAGAGGTCCCGCCAGGCTGCGCCGGTGCAGGTCGGCCAGGGCGGCGCCCAGGCCCCGCCAATCCCCTCCCGCCAGCTCCAGCCAGGGCAGCACCAGAACCGCCTGCCCCGCCACCACCCCCAGGGCCAGGGGGGTGGGCACCGCCAGCCGCTGCGGGTCGGCGGCGGCCGCCAGGGCCGCCAGGCCATCCGCCTCGGCCTCCAACAGGGTCAGGGCGCTGCTGACGGGGCCGGTCTTGGCGAAGAGCCGGCGGCCGTCCGCCAGGGCGAGACCCCAGGCGCTGTGGATGCAGCCGCCGCCGACGGGGGAGCGGTCGCGCAGCACCACCCCCAGCCGCTCGGCCAGCCAGGCGGCGAGGGGATCGGAGCCCGGGGTGATCATCAGCGGGCGGGGGGCAGGGGGAGCGAAGGCGCCGCCACCGGCCGGGGCGGCGGGCTGCGGAGGGAGAGCCCAAGGCGCGGCCCGAGACTCAGCGCCAGCACCCCCGCCAGGACCGCGAGCAGCGCCAGCTTCACCACCAGCCCCACGGCCCGGCTGATCAGCCGCAGCAGACACCACACCAGCAGGGCCAGCAGCGCCAGGGCTGCCACCACCAGGGGTGTTGCCATCGACCGGGACCGGGGAGCCTCACCCTGCCACGGGCCACGGCTGGCGACAGTCGGGTGCCAGCATGACCGCATGAACGAGCCCGCGGCCGCCGGCGTAGCCGAGCCGATTGACGTGGTGGTCGTGGGGGCGGGCATCGCCGGGCTGACGGCCGCCGCCCTGCTGGCCCGCGCCGGCCTGGCAGTGGAGCTGCTGGAGGCCCACCACCAGAGCGGGGGCTGCGCCGGCACCTTCCGCCGCGGTCCCTGGATCTTCGATGTGGGAGCCACCCAGGTGGCGGGGCTGGAGCCCGGCGGCATCCACGAGCGCCTGTTCCGGCACCTGGGGGTCCCGGCCCCCGTCGCCGATTCCCTCGATCCCGGTTGCGTGGTCGACCTGGCGGATGGCCGGCCGCCGGTGCGGGTCTGCCGTGACCCGGTCGCCTGGCGGCAGGAGCGGCAGCGCCAGTTCCCCGGCAGCGAGCGCTTCTGGGGCCTGTGCGCGGCCCTGCACCGGGCCAACTGGCGCTTTGCCAGCAGGGATCCGGTGCTGCCCCCCCGCTCGGCCTGGGACCTGGCCCAGCTGCTGGGGGCGGTGGGCGCCGACACCCTGCTCAGCGCGCCGCTCACCGGAGCGACGGTGGCGGATCTGCTGCGGCTCAGCGGCTGCGGCGGCATGGGCCGTCTGCGGCGGTTTCTCGATCTGCAGCTGCGCCTCTATTCCCAGGAACCGGCGGAGCGGACCGCGGCTCTCTACGGCGCCACGGTGCTGGCGATGGTGCAGGAGCCCCTGGGGCTGGCGCACCTGCGGGGGTCGATGCAGGCCCTCAGCGATGCCCTGGAGAGGGCTCTGGTCGCCGCTGGCGGGAGCCTGCGCTGCCGCCACCGGGTGCGGCGCCTGTTGCCGCCGGCCGCGCCTGGAGGGAGCTGGCGGCTGGAGGGGGAGGCCGCCGGCGGCGCTCCCTTCCAGCGGCAGGCCCGGGAGGTGGTGCTCAGCCTGCCCCCCCAGACCCTTCCCGACCTGCTTGGGACCGCCCTGCCGGCGGGGTACCGGCGGCGGCTGGAGGGGCTGCCCGAGCCCAGCGGCGCGCTGGTGTTCTACGGAGCGGTGGAGCGATCGCACCTTCCCGCCGACTGCCCGGCCCATCTCCAGCTGGACTGGGCCGATCCGGGCTCCCTGTTCGTTTCCGTGAGCCGGGAGGGGGATGGGCGGGCTCCGGCGGGCCAGGCCACCGTGATCGCCAGCGTCTTCACCCCCGCCCGCCCCTGGTTCGCCCTGGAGCGCTCCGCCTACGACAGGCGCAAGCGTCTGGCGATGGAAGGGATTCAGGCGGGGCTGGAGCGGCTGCTGGGGGTGCCTGAAGACGCCTGGCGCCATGGCGAACTGGCCACCCCCCGGGGATTCGCCCGCTGGACGTCCCGGCCCTGGGGCTGGGTGGGCGGCCTCGGCCAGCGGCCCCGCCAGTTCGGCCCCTTCGGCCTGGCCAGCCGCACCCCCCTGCCGGGTCTCTGGCTCTGCGGTGACGCGATTCACCCGGGGGAGGGCACCGCCGGTGTCAGCCTCTCGGCGCTGATGGCCTGCCGCCAGCTGTTGGAGGGCCGCGGCGCCCCCCTGCACCTGCCCGCCTAGAGGAGGCGGCGTCAGTCCTGGAGGAAGCCCGGTCGCAGCATCTGGCAGTGCTCCAGCCGCTGGCGCAGCCCCTCCCAGTCGCCCACCTCCACCAGGCCCTCCAGGTCGTCGAGGGCCTGGCGGTAGGCCGCCAGGGCGACCCGCAGGGCCGGTCGGTTGTGGCGGGCCATCAGCGTCCCCAGTTCGGGATTGCCCCCCCCCACCCGGCTGGTGTCGGCGAAGCCGCTGGAGGCCAGGGCCCGCACCAGCGGGGCGAGTTCGGCCGTGGCGCCCTGGTCGGCGGCCCGCAGCAGGGCCGCGCTCACCAGCACCGGCAGATGGGAGATCAACGCCACCGCCCGGTCGTGGTCGCCGGCTCCGCAGCGGATCGGCACGGCCCCCAGGGCCTTGGCGAGGGTCTCCACGGCCTCCAGGGCGGCCGGATCGCTGCGGGGAGTGGGGGTGACCACCCAGGGCCGCCCGCGGAACAGGCCCTCCTCGCCCGCCTCGACGCCGCTGTGGGCGGTGCCGGCCATCGGGTGCGAGCCCACGAACCGACCCCCCAGCCACGGCTCCCAGGCGTCCAGCAGCGGTCCCTTCACCGAGCCCACGTCTGTGACGATGGCGGCGGGCGGCAGGGCCTCCCGCAGAGCCGGCTCCGGTGCCAGCAGCCGATCGAGGGGCAGGCAGAGGAGCACCAGGCCGCAGTCAGCCAGCACAGCCGGGTGGGTGTCCACCCGATCGGCCAGGCCCCGCTGGCGGGCCCGCTCGGCGGTCTCCGCCCGGTGCACCAGGGCGTGCACCGACGCCCCCCGCCGCCGCAGGTCGAGGCCGAGGGAGCCGCCGATCAGGCCCAGCCCCACCACGCCCACGGGTCGGCTCTGCCAGAGGGGGGTCATCGGGGGGCCGCGTCGCTCTGCCGTCAGCTTCCTACAGGCCCCAGACCCCAGGCCGCAGGAGGCGCTCCCGCCGCCGCCGCTGTCTTCCTCGCTGCCGTTCGCCCCAGGGCCCCTGCCTACGATCGCCGGATGTTGGAAGCCAGCGCCCACCAATGTCTCAAATCCCTGCTGCAGGGGGAGGGACAGCCCCGTTGGCCGCACCACCTCACCCTCAGCCGGTTGGTGGCCCGCAGCCTGAGGCGCGGTGATCACACCCTGTTGCGGCTGGCCCCGGGCGCCGATCCGAGCTGGTGGATCAGCCTGCTGGTGCCCCTGGCCCTGAGTGAGGTGCCCCTGGCCCTGGTGGTCAGCGATGGGCTGCGCCAGCGGTTGCTGGAGCGGGAATGGCCCAGGCTGCGCAGCGTCGGCGTGCCGATGGCCTGCTGGCAGGGTCCTGACGCCCCCGCCTCGGCCCGACTCTGGCTGCTGAGTCACCGCGAGCTGCTCGAGGCCTGGCGGGGCGGACGGCTGGGCGAGCGCCAACTGGTGATCCCCGAGGCGGAACGGCTGGAGACGGAGCTGCGCCAGGCCCTGGCCATCCGCCTGGAACCCCGCCACTGGGATGCGCTGATCCTCAGCCAGCCGGCCCTGAAGGACAGCCTGCTCAGCCTTCACCAGGGCCTCAGCCGTCGCATCCTGCGCCATCCCCGCCGGGCCCAGGGCCTGGTGCCCCTGGCGCCGGAGGATGAGGCGCCGCTGCGCCATCTCCTGCGCCTGCTGGAACCCCTGCCCGCGCCCTGGCCGGCCTGGCTGGCGGCCCAGGAGGGGGGCTGGTGCGGCTGGGCGTCCGTTGATGCCGGCGCCCTGCACTGGCAGCTGCATCGCCAGCCGCTCGAACCCCTGGCGGAGCTGGTCGGTCTGCTGCAGGGCCGCGGCGCGGTGCTGGCCGGGGAACTGGCGGGGGCGCGGGCCGCTGGCAGCGACGCCGATTCCCTCCCCCAGGCGGCCACGGCGCTCGGTCTGGCCCCCCAGGTGCTGCTCGACCTGGCCGATCCCCCCCTCTCCGACCCCCTGCCCCTTTACGCCCCCCTGCGCCAGCCCCTGCCCACCAGCCCCCAGCTGGCGGACCACCTGCTGGAGCACTGCCGGCGCCTGGTGCTGGGGCAGGCCGGACTGAGCGTCGTTCTCCTCGATGACGAGGGTCTGCGCCACGGCCTCACCAGCGCCCTGGCCGCCGAGTTCGGCAGTCGGGTCGGCCATGAGTGCCGCAGCCAGGAGAGCAATGGCGTGCTCTGCTGCCGCTGGTCCTGGTGGCTGGAGCACCAGGGCTCGCTCCCCCTGCCCTCCCAGGTGGTGGTGGGCCTGCTGCCGATCGCCAGCCTGGAGGACCCGCTCACCGCCGCCAGGGTCGCCCGGCTGCGGCAGCAGGGCCGCGACTGGTTCCGGGAACTGTTGCTACCCGATGCCCTCAACCGCCTGCAGCTGGGCGTGGCCAGCCTGCGGCGCGGCGGCGGTCGCCTGGCGGTTCTGGATGGCCGGCTGCGCGGCCGCAGCTGGGGTCGGCAGGTGTTCGCCGCCCTGGAACCCTGGGTGCAGCTGACCCGGCTGCTGCCCTCCTGAGCCCTGACCCAGGGGGGTCGCCCTAGCCTCTGGGTCAGAAGCATCCCGAACCGCGATGGGAGAAGCGAAGCGCCGTGCCGAGCAGGGGTTGCCCCCCCGCCAGAAAAAGCCCGCGGGCGGCGGGCCCGTGGACACCTCGCCCCGCCTGCTGCCCTGGTTGCCGTTCACCCGCAACCAGGCCGACCGCTTCGTGCAGCTCAGCACCCGCGGCGCCTGGGTGGGAATCGGAGCCCTGGTGCTGTTCTGGGTCACCGTGCGCTTCCTCGGCCCTGCCCTGGGCTGGTGGCAGCTGGCGGATGGCTGAGGGCGCTGCGGTGGGAAAGCCCGCACACGGGCAACGCCACCGTCCAGAAATCAGAAGAAAACCTTAGGATTCGCCCAGCTGTGATCGGATCCCGTGTTCTCCCGCCTCGCTGAGCAGTACCGCTCGGTGGTTGACGACCTGGTGCTGAGTCTGGAAGCCCTTGCCCGCTGCCTTCAGCAGCAGGGCCGGGTCGCGAGCTGCTACACCTGCGTTGAGTCTGGCGAACGCCAGGGCACGGCGTTCGTCGC
>JBIKTO010000111.1:0-7332 GCA_044348065.1 Cyanobium sp. | reverse complement strand
CGGCTGCATGATTTCTATCGCCACACCAGCCGGGGGGAGGGCGACGTGCGGGTGAAGATCTGCATGAGTTTCCAGAAGTCGATGTTCTGCGTCACCAATGCCGCCATCGCCGGCACCTTTCCCCATCCCCTGGCGGAGGCCAGCCCGGCGGCCACCGCGGCGAACCGCGCCCATGCCGACGCCTGGGCGGCCCGCCTCTGCCTGGCCCGCACCGATTGCCTGGCGGCCGCCAAACAGCCCCGGGCGTAAGGTCGATCGATGGACCAACCCTGGACCCAGCGCAGCCGCCCCGATCGCCTGGAGCGGCGCATCGAATTCGCCGACTACGAGACCACGCGCACGTTTCTGGCGCGGCTGGAAAGCCTTTCGGAGCAGCACGGCCACTACCCCGATATCAGCTTCGGCCGCACCTATGTGAACATCACCCTCCGCCCCCGGGGGGAGGGCCAGCCCCTGGAGGATGGGGACCATGGTTTTGCCGCCGCGATCGATGAGCTCCTCTGAATCCAGCCCCCCCCTGGCCGGAGCTGCCGGCGAACCTGAGGCGGACGAGGCCACGGCGGGCGAGGCCACGATCGATCTGCGGGCCGCCCACGAGGGGGCCGGGATCGAGGCGTTGCTGGCCCAGCTCGACCGCGAACTGATCGGCCTGCGGCCGGTGAAGGCCCGCATCCGCGAGATCGCCGCCCTGCTGGTGGTGAACAAGGCCCGCCAGCAGCTGGGGCTCGACACCGCCCCGCCGGGCCTGCACATGTCGTTCACCGGTCCGCCGGGCACCGGCAAAACCACCGTGGCGGAGCGGATGTCGCAGATCCTGCACGGTCTGGGTTACCTGCGCAAGGGTCATGTGGTGACCGCCACCCGCGACGATCTGGTGGGTCAGTACATCGGCCACACGGCGCCGAAGACCCGTGAGATGCTCAAGAAGGCGATGGGTGGCGTGCTGTTCATCGATGAGGCCTACTACCTCTACCGGCCGGAGAACGAACGGGATTACGGCTCTGAGGCGATTGAGATCCTGCTGCAGGTGATGGAGAACAACCGTGATGATCTGGTGGTGATCTTCGCCGGCTACAAGGAGCGGATGGATGTTTTTTATCAGAGTAATCCCGGCCTCTCCTCCCGCGTTGCCAACCACATCGATTTTCCTGATTACAATGCCAGCGAGCTGCTGGCGATCGCCCAGCTGATCCTGGCGGCGGAAAACTACCGCTTCAGCGAGGAGGCCCAGCAGGTGTTCGTCGAGTACATCCTGCGGCGCATGCGGCTGCCCTTCTTCGCCAACGCCCGCTCGATCCGCAATGCGATCGACCGAGCTCGCATGCGGCAGGCGAATCGCCTGTTCAACGGCATGGGCACAGCCCTCACCAAGCGCGACCTGATGACGATCGAGGCGGAGGACATCACCGCCAGCCGGGTGTTCCAGGGTGAGCTGGAGGGCGTGGATCCAGCCCAGCCCCTCACCGGCACGGTGTGATCAGCGGCGCTTGCGCGAATCGATCTGCAGCAGGTCGCGCACCTGCTGCACCCGCCGGGCCAGGGCCGGATCGTTGCTGAGCTTTTTCTCCACCTGCTCCACCGCATACATGACGGTGGAGTGATCCTTGCCGCCGAAGGCTTCGCCGATGCGCGGCAGCGAGAGGTCGGTGTTCTGGCGCATCAGAAACATGCCCACCTGACGGGCCTGGCTCACGGCCCGCTTGCGGCTGGGGCTGAGCATGTCTTCGATCCGCACCACGAACACCTCCGCCACCTTCTCCAGCACCTGGTCCGGCGTGACCTCCACATCGTTGCCGATCGGGTCGAGCATCGGCGCCACCGACTCGACGGTCATCGGCAGGCCGGTGATCGAGGCGAAGGCCACCGCGCGGGTGAGGGCCCCCTCCAGCTCCCGGATGTTGGAGGTGAAGCGGCCGGCGATGTAATGGATCAGCTCCCGCGGCAGGGCCATCTGCTCGCTCTCCGCCTTCTTGTGCAGGATCGCCATGCGGGTCTCCAGGTCGGGGGCCTGGATGTCGGCGATCAGGCCCATCGAGAAGCGTGAGATCAAGCGTTCCTGCAGGCGTGGGATCTGGCTGGGGGGGCGGTCGCTGGCGATCACGATCTGGCGGCCGGCCTCATGCAGGGCGTTGAAGGTGTGGAAGAACTCCTCCTGGGTGTATTCCTTGCCCTCAATGAACTGGATGTCATCCACCAGGATCAGGTCGGCGGCGCGGTAGCGGTCGCGGAAGGCCTGCATGCCGTCCTTGCGGATCGCCTGGATCAGGTCGTTGGTGAAGGTTTCGGTGGAGACATAGGAGACACGGGCGTCGGGATCGATCTCCAGCCGGTAGTGGCCGATCGCCTGCATCAGGTGGGTTTTGCCCAGCCCCACGCCGCCGCAGATGAACAGGGGATTGAATTCACGCCCCGGTGACTCCGCCACCGCCAGGGCCGCCGCATGGGCCATGCGGCTGTTGGGTCCGACCACGAAGCGGCTGAACACGTAACGGAGGTTGAGGCCGCCGCGGGGGGCGCCGCTGGTGGCGGCCGCGACCGACCCCGCTCCGGTGGTGCTGGTGGGGCTGGGGCTGGTGGCTGGAGCGGCGGCTGGAGCCATGGGGCCTCCGGCTTCAGCCGCCGCTTCGATGCTCACCTGCACGGGCAGGCCGGCGAGCTCGGAAGCGATGGCCTCGATCTGGGTGAGGTAGTTCTTGCGCAGCCAGCTGCAGGCGAAGCTGTTGGGAGCCTCCAGCCGCAGCTGGCCATCCCGCCAGTGGCGCAGACGGGCCGGGCGGATCCAGGTTTCGAAGGTGGGTTTGCTGAGGCTGGCCTGAAGGGCCTCCACGACCTGGTGCCAAAGCGGTTCGCCCTGCTGCACCGACGCCTGGCCCCATCAGAGAGGCTGAATATAGGGTCGCTGCCGGGGGCCTCCGGTCTTAAATGAGGCCAGATCGACGGCCTCCGCCCGCCCATGCGACCGCCCCAGGCCCTTGCCCCCCGGCGCATTGTTCTGCCCCTCACCAGCCTGGGTGCCCTGGCCCTGCTCGGCGGCTGCGCCGGGGGAGGTTCCCTGCCGCTGCTGCGCCCGCCCGCCCAGCCCCCGCGCCTCAGCGACGCCACCCCGGCCCCGCCGATCCTGCCGGAGGGCCGCAACCTGATCGTTGACGCCGTCGAGAAGGTGGGGCCGGCGGTGGTGCGCATCGACACCGTCAAACGGGTCGTCAACCCGCTGGGGGGAATCCTTGGCCGCGGGCCGGCGATCCAGCAGCAGCAGGGGCAGGGCTCGGGCTTCATCACCCGCTCCGATGGCGTGCTGCTCACCAACGCCCATGTGGTGGAGGGGGCCAGCGAGGTGGGCGTGACCCTGCCCGATGGCCGCAGCTTCACCGGCAAGGTGCTCGGCGCCGATCCCCTCACCGATGTGGCGGTGGTGCGGGTGGTGGCCGACCGGCTGCCGGTGGCGCCGCTGGGGGATTCCACCCGGGTGCGGCCGGGGCAGTGGGCGATCGCGATCGGCAACCCCCTCGGCCTGGATAACACCGTCACCGCCGGCATCATCAGCGCCGTGCAGCGCACCAACGCCGTGGGCGAGGGCCAGCGGGTGCCCTACATCCAGACCGATGCGGCGGTGAATCCGGGCAACAGCGGCGGCCCGCTGATCAACGACCGCGGCCAGGTGATCGGCATCAACACCGCGATCCGGCAGGCGCCGGGTGCGGGCCTGAGCTTCGCGATCCCGATCAACACCGCCAGCCAGATCGCGGCCCAGATCCTCGAGCGGGGCTACGCCAGCCACCCCTACATCGGCGTGCGGCTGCAGGCCCTCACCCCCCAGCTGGCGCGGGAGATCAATGCCGCCACCGATGAGTGCAAGGTGCCGGAGGTGAACGGGGTGGTGGTGGTCGACGTCCTGAAGGACAGTCCGGCCGACAAGGGGGGGCTGCGCCCCTGTGACCTGATTGAAGCCATCGACGGCCGGTCGGTGAAGAACCCCTCCGAGGTGCAGCTGGCGGTGGATCGGGGTCGGGTGAACCAGCCCCTGCAGGTGCGCGTGCAGCGGGGGGGCCGCAATGTGGATCTCACGGTGCGGCCTGCGGAGCTGCCGCGGCAGGGTTGAGGCCGCTGCTCCGGCACGGCCGTCCCCAGCTGGTGGTGATGGCCCGCTGGCCGGTGCCCGGACGCTGCAAGCGCCGTCTGGCGGTGGGTCTCGGTGCCCGCCGCGCCGCCGCCCTGCAGGCCCGCCTGACGGCCCATGTGTTCGCGGCGGCCCGCGACAGCCTGCCGCGGGCGGGGCTGGCCACCGCCGCCGGGCGGCCCGAGCTGGTGCTGGCGGTGGATGGCCTGGCGGGCCGGGCGGCGCGGCGCTGGGGGCGGGCGCTGGGGGCGGAGCGGGTGCGGCTGCAGGGGGGCGGTTCCCTGGGGGTGCGCTTGCAGCGCCAGGTGCGGCGGGCCGTGCTGGAGGGGGCCCGGGCGGTGGTGGTGGTGGGCAGCGATCTGCCCGAGCTGGCCGCCGCCGACCTGCTGGAGGCCTTCGCAAGCCTGGAGCGGGTGCCTCTGGTGCTGGGCCCGGCCCGCGACGGCGGCTACTGGCTGATCGGCCTGGCGGCGGCCGCCCTGGCGGAACCGGCGGGGGGGGCGGCGCTGCTGTTCGCTGGGCATCGGGCCCCGATCCGCTGGGGCGGGGCCCAGGTGCTGAGCCAGACCCTGGCGGCGGCGGCCGCCGCCGGGTTGCCCTGGCACCTGCTGGCCGAGCGGGGGGATCTGGATCGGCCCGGGGATCTGCGGGCCTGGCGATGAGTGTCGAGACCGCCTTCGGGCCCGGAGGGGCGGCGGCGCCGCTGAGCGTGGTGATCCCGGTGCGCGATGAGGCCCGCGGTCTGCCGGCCCTGCTGGCCGATCTGGCCACCGCCCCGCAGCTGGTGGCGGAGGTGCTGGTGGTGGACGGGGGCAGTGAGGACGCCAGCCGGGCGGTGGCCAGGCTGGCGGGGGCGCGGCTGCTGAGCACGGCCCCGGGGCGCGGCGTGCAGCTCAGCCATGGCATCGCCGCCAGCGGCGCCCCCTGGCTGCTGCTGCTCCATGGCGATGCGCGGCTGCCCCGGGGCTGGGCGCAGGCGGTGGCGGGGGCGATCGCCCGGGGGGATGGGCGGGCCTGGGCCTTCCACCTGGCGATCGAGGGCCCCGATCCGGCCCTGCGGCTGGTGGAGTTCGGGGTGACGCTGCGCAGCCGCTGGCGCTCCCTCCCCTACGGCGACCAGGGCCTGCTGCTCAGCCGTGCCCTGCACGACCGGGCCGGCGGCCTGGCCCCCCTGCCGCTGATGGAGGATCTGGAGTTCGTGCAGCGCCTGCGCCGGCTGGCGCCGATCGATCTGCTGCCCGGGGCCGTGCGGGTCAGCGACCGCCGCTGGCGCCGCCTGGGGGTGTGGCAGACCGCCTTGGCCAACGCCCGCCTGCGGCGCGACTGGCGACGGGGGGTGGCGCCGCAGCGGCTGGCCCAGCGCTACGAGCAACCCAGCCGCCGCTAGGGGGCGTACCAGAAGGCGCAGCGACGCTGCAGGGGTTCGAGCTCCCAACCCTGGGCCTCGTAGAAGCCCACCACATCGGGATCGGCGAACAGGCTGACCCGCTCCACCTCCATGGCGCGCAACTCCGCCAGCACGTAGTCCATCAGGGCGCGGCCGAGCCCGACCCCCTGGTAGAGGGGATGCACGGCCACGTCCCAGACGGTGGCTTCCACCACCCCGTCGCCGGTGCAGCGGGCGAAGCCCACCAGGCGCGGCAGGCGGGCGTCATGGCGCCAGAGCCCCACCCGCAGCAGGCTGTGCTGCAGGGCCTTGCGCACCCGCCGCAGGGGGCGACGGCTCCAGCCCACCGCGTCGCAGAGGGTTTCCAGTTCGAACAGGTCGATCTCCCGCTCACAGCTGAGCACCACGTGCAGGTCGGGATTGGGGATCGGGCACAGCTGGTGACGCTCCCCGTACAGCCGGCTGAGCAGGGCCGGATCGAGCCGCGGCGAGGGGCGTTGGGGAAAAGGCGGGCTGGTCGTCGACAAGAGAGGGGGGGCAGCGGGCCGGGGGATCGCGAAGCACATTGAAGATCCTGCCGGAACCTGGCGGATCTGAGGCAGGGTGGTCGCCGTCCGCACGTCGATCCCTGAGCCCCGCCCCACCCCCGCACTCCGAGCGGCCCCTGCTGGTGGCCCTGCATGGCTGGCTGCTCTCCGGTCGGCTGTGGCAGCCGCTGCGGCGGGAGCTGGAGCCCCGCTGGGCGCTGTGGTGTCCGGATCTGCCCGGTTTCGGGGCGCGAGTCCGGCCGGCGGGGCTGCAGCCCACCCTGGCCAGCTACGGCCGCTGGCTGGTGGAGGAGCTGGATCGCCAGGCCCCCGGCCGGCCCGTGGTGCTCCTGGGCCACTCCCTCGGGGGCAGCGTCGCCCTGCACGCCGCGCCGCTGCTGGGGGGGCGCCTGCAGGGCCTGGTGCAGATCAGTGCCGGCGGTGGGGTGTTTCAGCCCCGGCCCTTCGCCCAGCTGCGCCGCGGCGGCTCCCTGTTCCTGCGCTGGCGCCCCGGCTGGCTGGCGGAGCTGCCGGGCACCGAGGCGATCCGCAGCCCCCTGCGGGCGGAGGCCCGCGCCGCCCGCGGCCTGCTGGCCAACAGCACCAACCGCGGCGCCGTGCGCCAGCTGCCGCAGCTCACCAGCCGCCTGGCGGTGCCCAACCTCTGGATCGTGGGAACCCGCGACAGCGTGATGGAGCCCCGCTACGTGCGCCACCTGGCCGGCTTCTCCCGCCAGCACCGGTTGGAGCTGCTGGAAGGGGCCGGTCACCTGCCGATGCGCCAGATGCCCGGCCGCCTCGCCGGCCTGATCGAGAGCTGGGTGGAGGAGGAGCTGGCTTCCCAGGCGTGGCCGTCCGCTCAGAGCGTGGCCAGCCCTTTTTCCTGCAGTTCCGCGAGCCTGGCGTAGAGGCCGCCGGCGGCGCGCAGCTGGCGGTGGTTGCCCTCCTCCTCCAGCCGGCCGCGGCGCAGCACCAGGATGCGGTCGGCGGCCTCCACGGTGGCGAGGCGATGGGCGATCACAATGGCGGTGCGATCCCGCAGCAGGCGGTCGAGGTCGCGCTGCAGGGTGGCCTCGGTGGAGGGGTCGAGGAAGGCGGTGGCCTCATCCATCACCAGCACGGAGGGGTCGCGCACCGCCACCCGCGCCACCGCCAGCAGCTGCCGCTCGCCGGAGGAGAGATTGCCGCCCCGCTCGCGCAGCTCGGTGGCGAGGCCGTGATCGAGGCGCTCCAGCAGGGGGGTCAGGCCGAGGGAGGCGCAGAGCCGCTCCAGGGCGGGGTCATCGAGATCGGCGTCGAGG
>JBIKTO010000110.1:0-7344 GCA_044348065.1 Cyanobium sp. | reverse complement strand
GTAGTCGGCCAGCAGGGTATCCATCACCACACCGCCCAGACTCAGGCCGTGGCGCAGCAGGATCAGGCGGTCGTACTTGGCGTTCTGCAGGGTTTTCGGGTGGGCCTCGCTGGCCAGCCACGGGGCGAGGGCGGCGAGCACCTCCTCCAGGGGCAGCTGGCGGGGCGGCGGCGGTGGCTCGCTCAGCAGATCGGCGGCGGGCTGGGGGTGATGGCCGAGGGGCACATAGACCGGATCGGCGGGATCCTCCCCCCAGCACAGGCCGATGCCCACCAGTTCGGCGCGGAAGGGGTTGAGGGAGGTGGTCTCGGTGTCGAGGGCCACCGGCTGCAGGGGGTCGGTAGCGGCCATCAGCCGCTCCAGCAGGGCCGCCAGGGCGGCGGGCTCATCGATCAGGCGGGGCCGCAGCACCGGCAGGCCGGCTTCGCCGCCCGGGGGCTCGGCGGGGATGTCGGCCGGGGAGTCCGGCGGGGGGGTGGCGGCGGCGGCGGGCTCCTGGGCGGCGGGCTGCTGGGTGGCGGGCGTCTGGGCGACGGGCTCGGGCGGATGGGCCGAAAACTGACGGGCGAAGCCATCCACCTGCCGCACCAGGCTGAACAGCTCCAGCTCCCGCAGTCGCTCCTCCAGCCGCTCGGGCCGCACCGCGCCGAGCTCCAGGCGCGGGGCGTCCGGCAGGGGGATGTCGGTGCGGATGCGGGCGAGCATGCGCGAGCGGAAGGCGTTCTCCCGGTCCCGTTCGAGCTTGCCCCGCAGCGCCTCCTTCAGCCCGTCGAGGGCGGCGTAGATGCCGTCCAGGTCGCCGTGGGCCTGGAGCAGGCCGATGGCGGTCTTCGGACCCACCCCCTTCACGCCGGGGATGTTGTCAGAGCTGTCGCCGGTGAGGGCCTTGAGGTCAACGACGTCCTCCGGCGGCACCCCCAGCCGGGCGATCACCTGCTCGCGGCGCACCTCGCTGGGGCCACTGTTGCGGGCCTGGGGACCGCCCCCCAGGTAAAGGACGGCGATGTCGCGCTGATCATCCACCAGCTGGAACAGATCGCGGTCGCCCGAGAGGATGCGCACCCGCCAGCCCCGCTCCGCCGCCTGCTCGGCGAGGGTGCCGAGCACGTCGTCGGCCTCGTAGCCCGGGGCGGTGCAGAGGGGGAGGTCAAGGGCGTCCCGCAGGATCTGCTGGAGGTTGTCGAGATCGGCGAAGAACGGCTCGGGCGCCTCCTCGCGGTGGGCCTTGTAGGTCGCGTCCGCCTCGTGGCGGAAGGTGGGTTCGGCGGTGTCGAAGGCGATCACCACGCCGTTGGGGGCCAGGCCCCGGCAGTTCTCCAGCAGGGCCTTGAGGAAGCCGTAGGTCACGCTGGTGGGAACCCCCGCCTTGGTGCTCAGGCCGCCGTCGCCCCCCTTGGCGAAGGCGTAGAAGCTGCGGAAGGCCAGGGAATGGCCATCCACCAGCAGCAGCAACGGCCTGACGGGGTCCGTCGCCATCACCCCCTCCTCGCTCACCGTGCCGTCCATGGACTGCCGCCCCGTCGCCTCCGGTTGGGAGTCCCGTTCCTTGGTGCGTTTGCCCATGGTCCCGTGCGCTGCCTCCCGCGGCCCGGCTGACCGCCACAGCCTGCCAGAGCTGGGCGCCGGACCCGCTTCAGCGGCCCACCCCGTCGTCGGACGGGCGGCCTTCAGCGCCTGCGGCCGCTACCGCTGGTGGCTGGCGCGCCTCTGGCTGCCCACGGGGCCCCGGCTGCTGTTCCTCGGCCTCAATCCCTCCCGGGCGGATGGGGAGCGGGACGATCCCACGCTGCGGCGCCTGATCGGCCGCGCCCGCGACGGGGGCTACGGCGGTGTGGAGGTGCTCAACCTTTTCGCCCGCATCAGCCCCTCCCCCCAGGCCCTGCGCCATGGCGGCGATCCGGTGGGGGGTCGCTGTGACGCCTGGATCCGCCGCCGCCTGGGCGGCCTCGCCCGCCACGGCGCCCCCGTCACGCTGTGGCTGGGCTGGGGCCATGGCGGCAGCTGGCGGGGGCGGGACGCCGCCGTGCTGGCCCTGCTGGCGGCGCAGGGCTGGAGCGCCGTGTGTCAGGGGCGCACCCGCTCGGGCCAGCCCCGCCATCCCCTTTATCAACGCCGCGGGAGCCCCTTCGTGCCGTTTGCGCCATCCTGTGGAGCGGTTCCCATTCCCCCGGTCGCCGCGCTGCCATGTCCCGCGTTCCCCGTCGCTACTCGATCCACCTGAGCCTCAGCGGGGGCCATACGGAGGTGGTGCACTTCGCCACGCTGGATGCGTTTCAGCAGTGGTACACGGGCACCCTGCACGGCGCCACCAGCCCGGAGGCGTTTGTGAACGTGCCGATCAGCGAGCTGGAGGGGGAATACCTGCTCGTGCGGGCCAGCGCCGTGGTGGGCATCCGGGTGGAACCCCTCTACGGCATGGATGATTGAGGCGCGACGGCCGCCAGCCGCGGGCGGTCCTCGCCGAGGGCGTGCAGCAGCCGCCAGCTGCTGATCAGATCCGGCCCCTGGAGGCTGCCCAGCAGGGCCGCCCGCAGGCTCTTCATCAGCACCCCCTTCTTCACGCCGGCCCGACTCACCGCTTCCCCCAGCAGCGCCTGGGCGGACTCCACGGGCAGGGGACCGGCCGGGGGCAGGCTGGCGGCGAGCTCCGCCAGCACCGCCGTGGCCCCCTCCTGCTCCAGCTGGGCCAGGGCTCCGGCATCCAGCGCGGGGCGGCTGAAGAAGGGTTCCGCCTCCCGCACACCATCCGCCAGCAGGGTGAGGGACGGGCCGAGCAGGGCGCAGAGCTCCTCCTGCCACGCCGGCTCGGCTGTTATCCCCGCCAGGCCCCAGCCCCGCTCCGCCCAGAGGGGCCGCAGCTGGGCCGCCAGGGCCTCGGCGGGCAGCTCATGCAACACCTGGGCATTGAGCCAGTTGAGCTTGTCCCAGTCGAAGCGGGCGCCGGCCCGGTTGACCCGCTCGAACTCGAACACCGCCGCCGCCTGCGCCAGGCTGAAGCGCTCGCCCAGGCCCTCCGGCGGAGACCAGCCCAGCAGGGTCATGTAATTGGCGAGCGCCTCGGGCACGTAGCCCATGGCCTGGAAGTCGCTGATCGAGGTGACTCCGTCCCGCTTGGAGAGTTTGCGGCCCTCCTGGTTGAGAATCAGGGGGGTGTGGGCAAAGATCGGCTGGCTGGCCCCCAGGGCCTCGTAAAGCAGCAGCTGCTTGGCGGTGTTGGCGATGTGATCCTCGCCGCGGATCACATGGCTGATGGCCATCTCGGCGTCATCCACCACCACCACGAGGTTGTAGAGGGGATCACCGATGCGGTCCGCCGGCGCGCGACGGGCAATGACCATGTCCCCGCCCAGATCGGCGCCGCGCCATTCCATCGGCCCGCGGACCAGATCGTGCCAGCGGATCTGGCGCCCGTCGTCGATGCGGAAGCGGATCACCGCCTCCCGCCCCTCATCGCGGAAGGCCTGCTCCTGCTCGGGGCTCAGATCCCGGTGGCGGTTGTCGTAGCGGGGTGCCCTGTTGTCAGCCTGTTGGCGCTCCCGCATCTCCTGGAGCTCCGCCTCGCTGGCGTAGCAGCGGTAGGCATGGCCGCTCGCCAGCATGGAGGCGATGGCGGCGTGGTGCTGCTCCACCCGGGCGCTCTGGATCACGGGCTCACCGTCCCAGTCGAGGCCCAGCCAGCGCAGCCCGGCGAGGATGTTGGCGGTGTACTCGGGCTTGGAGCGCTCCCGGTCGGTGTCTTCGATGCGCAGCAGGAAGCTGCCGCCGTGGCGGCGGGCAAACAGCCAGTTGAACACCGCCGTGCGGGCGGTGCCGATGTGCAGGGTCCCGGTGGGGCTCGGGGCCAGACGGACGCGCACAGGTTCCGCGACGCTCACCGAGAACCTCCTGTGGATCGTATGGGAAGTGTGGAACGGGACTGACGGGGCTCGAACCCGCAACTTCCGCCGTGACAGGGCGGTGCTCTAACCGATTGAACTACAGTCCCAGCACGAGATCCAAAGGATCTGAACTGGAGGGTCCGGGGTTCGCCAGAGAAAATCAGGCGTCTGGACCGGAAGGTCGTCCGCGTGACGGCCGGCGACCAGGGAAGTATCCATCGCCACCGGCCCCTCCGTCAACGGCAGCGCTCCCTTTGGCCCCTGAAGCGATCCCCGTGGGGGTCAGGGGCGGAAGCCGGCGGGTTCAATCAGGCGCACCTGGTTGCCCCGGGCGGTGAATTCGCGGCCCTGGTCGCTCTGCACCACCACCCGTCCGCCGGATTTGACCCGGATCACCCGGGCACGCACCCAGCCGAGAGCGGCGGATTCCAGAACTTTCACCACATCACCGGGCTGCAGATCCAACTCCATGTTCAGACCGACTGGGGTACCACGAAACAACAGAAGGGGCCATCGGACGCGCCGTGGAGGACTTGAACCCCCGACATCAGGTTTTGGAGACCTGCGTTCTACCAGCTGAACTAACGGCGCAGGAGTGATGACCCCTGGGAAGCAGAAGGAGAAAAACGAAACGGGAGCCGTTCCGCCCTTGCTCTTCAGCGATCGAAGCGCTGCTTGACACGGGTGGCTTTACCCACTCGGTCACGCAGATAGAACAGCTTCGCCCGACGCACCTTACCGCGCCGCTCCACCTTGACGGAAGCCACCTGGGGGCTGTGCAGCATGAACACCCGCTCCACGCCGATCCCCTGGAAGATGCGACGCACGGTGATCGTTTCGTTGAGGCCACCGTGACGCTTGGCGATCACGACGCCCTCGTAGGGCTGAACCCGCTCCTTGTTGCCCTCGCGGATCCGCACGCCCACCTGCACGGTGTCGCCGACGTAGATCTCCGGCAGATCACTTTTCAACTGTTCGGCCTCGAAGGCCGCGATCAGATCGCGGGCGCCCATTCGGACGCGGACCGTGGAGGGTTCAGGGGGGGCCTCCGCCACGGCGGTGGCCGCCTCCGGGGTTGCTCCTGCTGGGGTTGCCTCTGAGGTGTTCTCTGGGCTGTTGGTTTCCGCTGCCATCCCGATTTGCGCGACGCCTGGCCAAACAATCACTGTAACGCTTCAGCCGTCCCCTCCCCCGCTCGCCTGTCCCCGCGCCACTCGCCAGCGCTGCCAGAGCATGGCGGCGCCGCTGCCGATCATCCAGAGCAGGCCGAGGCCGTTGAGCAGCACGTAGAGCGTTTCCCCAGGGGGCCCGAACCAGCTTTTGAGCCATTCCCCCTCGTGCAGGACCATCAGCAGGTGGGCGCGATCGCGCTCCAGGCCCCCCCAGTCCCGCAGCAGCCGGTAGCCCAGGCCGGTGGCCACCGTGAGCAGCAGGGGCAGCAGAACAAACGGCGCCAGGGCCCCATGCCAGCGCCGCAGCCGACTGGCCAGCGGCAGTCGACGCGGCGCTGGCATGGGGGCCGCCGCCCCCTTCCCCTCTCCCTTGCCCCCCTCCGCTCCGGCCATGGCCGCGCCGCTCGCCGCACCCCATGCTGACGGCACTGCCCCCACCGCCGTTGATAGCTTGAAACCCACGTTTATCGGTTCGGGGATTCCTGCCGCATGAATCTGTTCGCCGATCTGCTCGCTGGCACCTCCTCCGGCCGTAGCCCTCGCCCGCAGGGAGCCGGCGGGGCCGTGGTCACCCAGACCGGACCCCGCATCCAGAAGGGCCGCCGGGGGGTGGAGGTGAAATCGGCCCGGGAGCTGGCGATCATGCGCCAGGCCAGCCGCATCGTCGCCACCGTGCTGCGGGAAATCTCCGAGCTGGTGACCCCGGGGATGACCACCGGCGACCTCGATCGCCACGCCGAAACGCGCATCCGCGAACTCGGCGCGGTGCCCAGTTTCAAGGGCTACCACGGCTTTCCGGCCAGCATCTGCGCTTCGATCAACCACGAGGTGGTGCACGGCATCCCCAACGGGCGCCGGACGATCCAGGCCGGTGACCTGCTGAAGGTGGACACCGGCGCTTACTTCGAAGGCTTCCATGGCGACAGCTGCATCACCGTCTGCGTCGGCGAGGGGGTGAGCGAGGAGGCCCGCCGCCTCAGCCGGGTGGCCCAGGAGTCGCTGATGAAGGGTCTGGCCACGATCCGTGCCGGCAGCACCCTGCTGGAGCTGGCGGGGGCGGTGCAGGACCACGTGGAGGCCCACGGCTACGCGGTGGTGGAGGACTACACCGGCCATGGCGTGGGCCGCAACCTGCACGAGGAGCCGTCGGTGTTCAATTTCCGCACCCGCGACCTGCCCGATCTCACCCTCCGGCCCGGCATGACCCTGGCGGTGGAGCCGATCCTCAACGCCGGCAGCAAGGCCTGCCGCACCCTCAAGGACCGCTGGACCGTGGTGACGGTGGACGGCAGCCTCTCGGCCCAGTGGGAGCACACCATCGCCGTGACCTCCGATGGTTGCGAAATCCTCACGGACCGCGACTTCTGAACGGCGGCGCCTCGTCTCAGCGGGTCACCGCCCGGTAGTAGGCCCAGCGCAGCAGCGTCGCCAGGGGCATCAGCACGAAGGTGAGCGGATTGATCGTGACGATGATCAGTCCGCAGTTCCAGTCGGCCTGGCGCATGATTTCGCCGGCCACCCAGTCGGCGTCCATCACCCCGATCGGATTGAGATCAGAGCGGAAGGGGCCCAGCACCAGCCGGCGGATGCGCAGCGCGGGAGCCAGGTCGAGGGCGCGCAGGCTGAGGATCTGGCCGATCAGCCGCTTGCTCAGTTCGTAGAGGGGGCTGAGGGCCGCCTGAATCTCCGCCTCCGAGGTGTTCACCCACACCTCGGGGCGGGGTCGACCTCCGTCGGCCTGGCGGCGCTCGCTGGCGATGGCGGCGTACAGCTCCAGCAGGCGCCAGGCGCTGAGGGCGTTCACCTCCAGGGAGAGGGCCACGGCGCCGGCGTCCCGGGCGCCGTGGACATTGACGCCATGGTTGAGCACCAGCACATCCACCTCCGCCAGGCAGCCCCGCAACTCCTCCTCGGCGCCGGCCCGCCAGCGCAGCTGGCGCAGGGGGATCGGGGCGCCTGTGGCATCGGTGAGGGCGATCGGCTGGTCGCCATGGCTGAGGGCGATCAGCCGGGCGCCACGGGCGTGCCAGCGCCGCAGCAGGGCGCGTCCCAGCGCTCCGCCCGCGCCGCTGATCGCCACGGTCAGCGGCGCGGGGGAGGGTGGCTCCTCGGTCATGGGCCTGGCGGCTGCGGGCGACTCCAGGCCAGCATGGAGCGCAGCCGGGGCCCTGCCTAGATTGCCTCCCTCGGCGGTTTCCTCGAGGTTGTTGCCATGCCCGCTCCCCTGCTGATCGGCTCGTGTGAACCCTTCAGCGGCAAGTCGGCGGTGGCTCTCGGACTGGCCCGAGCCCTGC
>JBIKTO010000108.1:0-7345 GCA_044348065.1 Cyanobium sp. | reverse complement strand
CTGACCACTGGTGGCGGTGGTGCTGGCCTGCTCCACCCGCACCGCCACCCCCGCAATCGTGAGGATGGCGCTGTCGTCCTCCGCGTCGATCAGCGCCTGCTGCTCGGCGCTCAGGCTCACCCCGCTCAGCCGCGCCGCGAACAGCTGGCCTTCGTCGCCGGGGGTGTCCACTCCGCCATTGAGGCGTTGATCCAGGGCGTGGCCGAATTCCTCGATCAGCGTGCTGGTGAGCAGGCTGAGATCGAGCTGGCCGCTGTTGATCAGCCCGGCATTCACATAGATGCGCTCCCTGCCCGTGTGCCCCACGGCGGCGTAGGCGGCGGCGGCGCCGTTGAGGTCCGCGTCGCTGCGCAGCTCCACCTCCAGGCGCAGGCCGGCGCCGCCGATCGCGGCCAGCAGGGCCTGTTTGTTGGCCTCGAAGCTGGCCGCATCGGTGCTGGCCCCGCCAAACACCTCCGCCAGCAGCGCCTCCCGGTCCGGGCGGGCCAGCAGGGCGGCCAGCTGCTGGCTGGCGCTGGTGAGGGCCTGCTCCCACAGGGCTTGGGCGCTGGCGCTGAGCGCAGCCGCGCCGCTGTCGATCACCACGTACTGCTCGGGCGCTTCCGGGCTGCCGAGGAAGCTCACCACCAGCTCCTGGCTGGCGCTGAGGCTGCCGTCGCTGACGCTGAGCCGGAAGCTCTCGGAGCCGCTGGCGCTCAGGCCGTTGAGGGTCCAGTCGCCCTTGGGCTGGAAGCGGTACTGGCCGGTGGCGCTGTTGAGATACAGGGTGCCGTAGGCACCCGCCCGGCTCAGGGTGTAAGGGATTCCCCCCAGGATCAGACCGCCCTCGCCCAGGGCCGTGGCGCCCTCCAGGCCGTAGCTGAGGCTCGCCCCCTCGGCGCCGCTGGCGGCCAGGCTGCCCACCGTGGCGCTGAAGCTGTCCTGGGCGGGGCTGTCCACCAGGGTGATGGCCGCCGGGCTGGCCAGGGCCGGCGGGTTGGTGAGCGCCAGCACCGCGCTGGCGAAGGCGGCGGCCGCCGTGGCCGCAGGATTCCCGGCGGTGGCCGGATCGGCGCCGCCGTTGAGCGCGGCATTCACCGCCAGGCCGAAGGCCTCCAGCAGCAGGGCGCTGATCGGGCCGCTGGAGCCGCCATCGCTGAGGTGCCCGGCGTCCAGCAGCACGCGCGGAGACGCGTCAGGGCCCGGGGGCAACAGGCTGAGGCTCGGCCCGTTCGCTTCAGAGGGGCGAACCTCCACCGTCAGGCCCAGGCCTGGCCCATCCAGCTGGGAGAGGAGCGGCGTGAGGTTGGTGATGAAGCTGGCGCTGGGGCTGCCCGAACCGCCGAACAGCTGGCTGAGCAGGGCGGCGCGTTGCCCGTGGTCAAGAAACGTGCGGAGGCGCTGGCGGGCCTGGCTGAGGGCGAGCTCCAGGGCCGCGGTTTGCGCCGGGGAGAGCTGGGTCTCCGGCGGGATCTGGAGGCTGAGCTGTGTGGAACCGACCTGGGCAGCGCTGAACGACATCTTCAGAACCCCTAGGACCAGCGGTGAATACCCAAGACTACCGATCCTGTTCACTGAATTTTCAGTAAAATCTCATCAGGGTTTTGGGAAAAAGCGATGATGCTGAATTATTTAGGCGAAATGCGCGCGAAAGCTTCTGTCGTCCGCTCGCCACGGCGCCTTGGGCTGGTGAGGTACGGATTTCTCCCCTTGCGGGGCGTGCGCTTCAGCTTGCTTCCGTGGCCACTGTCTGGGAGGCCGGCCGTGCCCGACCGCTGCTCGCCCAGGCCCGCAGGGCCTCCAGCTGCTCCCGGGCGGTGCGGCTCAGGGGCACCACCTGGCTGGCGGCGGCGATCAGGTCGGCCTCCGCCAGCTCCCGCCCCTCCCCGAAGGCCAGGTGCATCGCCTCGATCACCGTCTGCTCCAGCTCGGCCCCCGAGAAGCCGGCGGTGCGGTCCACCAACACCTCCAGGGGGATCGTGTGGGCGGGCCGGCGGCGGCGCAGCTGCAGGTCGAGGATCGCCCGCCGTTCGCCTCGGTCGGGCAGCTCCAGCAGGAAGATCTCATCGAAGCGGCCCTTGCGCAGCAGCTCTCCGGGCAGGCGCTCCACGGCGTTGGCGGTGGCCACCACGAACACGGCGCTGGTCTTCTCCGCCATCCAGGTCAGCAGGCTGGCCAGCACCCGCTGGGTGGTGCCGCCGTCGCTGCGGGAATCGCCGCCGAAGCCCTTGTCGATCTCGTCGATCCAGAGCACGCACGGGGCCATCGCCTCGGCCCGCTGGATCATCTCCCGCGTGCGCGCTTCACTCGCCCCCACCAGCCCGGCGAACAGCCGCCCCACATCCAGCCGCAGCAGGGGCATCGACCAGCTGTGGGCGATCGCCTTGGCGGTGAGCGATTTGCCGGTGCCCTGGGGCCCCACCAGCAGCACGCCGCGGGGCAACGGCAGGCCGTAGCGCTGGGCGTCCTCGCCGAAGGCCCGGTGGCGCTGCTCCAGCCAGTGCTTGAGCGCCTCCAGGCCGCCGATGTCCGCCGGGGTGGCCTCGGTGGGGCAGTACTCCAGCAGCTCGCTGCGGGCGATCGCCTGCCGCTTCTCCTCCAGCACCTCCGCCAGGTCGTCGAGTCCCAGCTGGCCCCGGCGGGCCAGGGCCCGGGCCGCCAGCTGGCGCACCCGCTGCTCGCTCAGGCCGTGGCAGGCGGCGGTGAGCATCTCCAGCACCCCCGCCGCCAGGGGGCGGCCGCTGGCGGCCGCGATCGAGCTCAGCAGGGCGCCGATCTCGGCGGCGTCCGGCAGGGGCAGTTCCAGCAGGGTGACGCTGTCTTCCAGTTCCCGCGGCAGCTGCCAGTCCGGCGCGCTGATCACCAGGGTGTGGGGCACCCGTCGCAGGGCGACCGCCAGGTTGCGCAGCCGCCGGCACACCCCCGCGTCGTCGGCGTAGCGGTGGAAGTCCTTGAGCAGCAGGATCACCCCCTGCTCGGGCGGCAGGCCGGCGAGAGCCTCCAGGGCCGCCTGCGGGTTGCGGGCCGCTTCCCCCTCCCGGTTCGGCGCGCCGCTCAGGCCGCTCACGAAGTCCCAGCGCAGAAGGGTGCGGCCCCCCAGGCGCGCGGCCGCCCGCTCCAGCAGGCTCTCCACCCGCTCCTCCTCCAGGCTGCGGATCCAGAGGATCGGCGTGCGCGAGCGAATCAGCAGGTCGAGCTGATCGGCCAGGGAGGGGCCGGCGCTCATCGGGGTCGCAGGTTGCGCAGGGCCGCCCAGCGGGGGTCCACCTCCGCCGGGGCGTCCCCCCAGCTGGGCGGACCGGGGCAGTCGCTGCCGCAGCGGTTCACCAGCGGCAGGCGCAGATTCAGCTGCTCGAACAGCCACTGCTCCGGATCGAAGCGGCCGCGGGGGTCAAGGCGATCGTCCAGCTCCTCCGCCAGCACACCGGCTCCGGGGCTCTCCAGGGCCGAGAACTCCCCTGTTGCCTCACCCTCAGCCCCCACCAGCTCCAGCAGTTCGTGGGCCTCGGCCCGCAGCGGCAGGTTGAAGGGCTGCAGACAGCGGTCGCAGCAGAGGGTCACGATCGTTTCCGCCTCCCCCTCCACCTCCAGCGCCTGGCCGTGGTGGCGCACCCGCAGGCTGCCGCGCACCGGTGTGAGGCTCTCGAGGCCGGCGATCGGCTGGTCCACCCGCCAGCTGCGGCCCTCGGCCAGCAGCCGCAGTTCCGGCAGCGGCACCGGCCGCAGCCGCGGGGCGCCGGCGGCCGGGGGCTGGTTCACTTGCGACCCTTCGGCTCGAACGGCAGGCGTCCACCCCCGTCGCCGGCGGTGGCGGGCACGGCCTGGCGGGCGATCTGCTTGTCGAGGATCTGCTGCAGGTTGTCCGGCAGGGCCTCACGGCTGAGCAGGAAGGTCTGCAGGCCCTGGAAGATATTGGCCACCACCATGTAGAGCAGCACCCCAGCCGGCAGGGGGAAGAACAGGAACATCGCCGTGATCATCACCGGGGTGATCTTGTTGGCGGTGGCCTGCTGCGGATTGGCGGGCATGCCCATGCCCGAAAGGAGCTGGCTCACGAACAGCGTGGCTCCGAAGGCCGCCACCAGGATCGCGATGTCCCAGTTGAGCGCGCCGTCGGTCATGAAGCCCACCTGACCGAGGGCCTTGATGAACAGGAAGCCGCTGCGGGCCGCCAGGCCGGGAATGCGGCCCTCCACCGTGGCGTCGCCGGCGGAGAGGGCGGTGATGGTGCCGTTCTCATCCACCGACACCACCCCCTCCCCTTTGCTGACGCTCCAGCTGGGCTGGAAGCTGGCGCCGTCCTCCACGTCGGCGAGCACCGACGCGAAGCTGTCGCCGCTGCGGGTGTGCAGCTGCACCGTCTGGCTGTCGCCCACGCCCAGGCGGGTGCCCTGCTCCAGGGTGCCGATCACGGGAACGTGGTTGGTGGCGGTGACGAAGATCGAATGGCTGGGGGTGTTGAACGGCTTGGGCTCCACCGCCCCGATCTGATCCGCCGGCAGCACCTTGATGTTGAAGCTGTAGGGCACGTCGGCGAAGGGGCTGCCCCGCAGGGTGGCGAAGAGGGCGAACAGGATCGGCATCTGCACCAGCAGGGGCAGGCAGCCGGAGAGGGGGCTGCCGAACTCCTTCATCAGCTTGCCCAGCTCCTCCTGCTGCTTCTGCGGGTTGCTGGCGTACTTGCTCTTGATTTCGGCCTGGCGCTCCTGCATCACCGGCTGGGCGATGCGCATGCGGCGGGCGCTGCGGATCGAGCCGGCGCTGAGCGGATAGAGGGCCAGACGGATCACCAGCGTGAGGGCGACGATCGCCAGCCCGTAGCTGGGCACCAATCCGTAGAAGAAGTCGAGGATCGGGAGCAGCAGGTTGTCGGAGATGTAGCCGATCACGGCGCGAGAGCTGGGGGTGGGTGGAATCCGGCACCCACTGTGCCCGAACGCGGCGGCGCTCGGTGGGCGGGATGCCGGAGAGCGGATCAGGCGCTGGCGCGCTCTTCGGCGGCAAAGCCGGCGCTGGGCTTGCCGGAGCGGGCGGAGGCACCCTTGCCGGAGGCTCCGCCTTTGCGGTGCTCCTCGATCCAGGTCTCCACGGCCCGGAAGTTGGGCACCGAGCGCATTTCCAGCTTGCTGCCGTCGTTGAGCACCAGCACCATGTCGCCCCAGGCTCCGAAGCCGCGGGGCACCGAGCGCACCTCGCGGATCTGGGAGTACACCACCTGGGTGCGGTCGCGGCCCAGCCAGCCGCCGTTCACCTCGATGCGGCGGCTGGTGATCCGGTAACGCAGCCACAGGGCCCGCACCAGGGCGCCCACCGCCAGCGGCAGGCCCAGGAGCGTCAGGGCGAGCAGCAGGCCGAAGATCAGATCGCCCTTGGCGGGCCCGCCTTCGTAGAACACGGTCTCCTGGATCTTGGCCTTGCCGGCTGGTTCGCTGACGGGATCGGTCATGGGGTGAGCCCTGCCCTGCGCAGTAGGTCGTCGCATTCTCCCAGCAGGGCGTCCGTGCTCAGCTCAGCGCTGCCCGGCCGCAGGCTGAGCAGCAGCCACAGAGGCGCTCCGCCGCTGGGGGGATGGGCCAGCAGGTGGGCGTGCAGCCGGCGACGCAGACGGTTGCGCACCACGGCGCGACGGCTCACCTTGCCGCTCACCACCACACCGAACCTCCAGGGGGACGCGGTGCGGTCGCGATCAGCGGGCGGCAGCAGGGCCGCCTGGGCCGTCATCAGGCGCAGCACCATCGCCGTGCCGTGCAGCCGGCGTCCGCGTCGCAACAGGTGATCAAACACCCGCGATCCCCGGAGCCGGTGCCTCTGGGGCAGCGCCACAGTGAAGGAAACGCCGGCTCAGACCGCCAGGCGGGCGCGGCCACGGCGGCGGCGGGAGCGGATCACGCGACGACCCGTGTGGCTGCGCATCCGTACCCGGAATCCGGACACGCGTTTGCGCTTGCGACTGGTGCCTTCCAAGGTGCGCTTGGTCATGACGGCCGCTCCGTTCCTGCGTTTCTCACGATCGGCAACCCTACCAGCCCGGCTGGCAGGGGCCCGCGGCTGGCGGGTGCCTTCAGTTGGGGTCGATCTGGATCAGCCAGCTGCCCAGCAGGCCGGAGACCGGGATGTCGCCCGGGGCCTGGGCGAGGGCGTTGAACTGATACATGCCGGCATTGAAGGGATTGAAGATGTTCATGTACACGCCGATCGTGCCCTTGTCGGAAATCGGGGTGTCGGGGAAGATCTCGATCGCCTTGCCATTCTTGGCGACCTCGATCGTCGCTGGAATGACGCTCTTGCAGCGGGTGCGGGACAGCATGCCGCCCTCGCTCATCTGGCAGAGCTTGACGTTCTTGGCCTTGATTTCGGTGTCGAAGTAGCTCGGGATCGTCACGCTCAGCTTCAGAATCGCCGTCTTGCGATCCTTCGGTCGCAGGATCAGGTAATACTCCGAGCGCTTCATGCGGGCTGTTTCCGTCATGAAGAAGTAGAGCTTGCGGTAGTTCTTGTCGTTGTCCCAGCGGAATTCCATCAGGCCCGGGGTGCCCTGCGCCCGCACCGGCCCTGTGGTGGCGGGTGCGAGGCTGACGGCGGCGAGGCAGGCGGCGGTCCCGAGGGCCGCGGTGACGGCCAGGGAACGCGAGAGGGGAGGCATGGGAGGCCGTGGAGGTGTGAGGCGATTCTCAGAAGCCGCCAGGGGTCGCCACGGCCCCGGTGGTCGGCCGGATCACCGGCCGGACCAGGGTGGTTCCAGACCGGGGGGCTCCAGCGGCCAGGCGCGGTCGGGTCGCAGGGCGGCGGCCCCCCGCAGGTAGGGGTGCACGGGGCGCTGCTGCGGTTCGAGCCAGGCGTGGGCCAGCAGCCGGATGCAGCGCGGCAGATCGCCCGCCACCGCCATCTGCTGGCAGTCGAGCAGGGCCACGCAGCCCCAGCCCTCGCGGCGGCGGGCGATGGCGGCGGGGAAGCAGGCGTCCAGGTCGGCCGTCACCGAGAACGTGACCGACAGCACGCGCTCCCCATCGAGGCGGTTGTGATGCACCAGGGCGTTGATCAGTTCGCCCACCGCCTCATCGATCGCCTCGGCGGTGTTGGCGCTGGCGGTGGTGGCGCCCCGCAGCGCCCGCAGTTGCAGCGAGTCGTTCATGGGCGCCACAGCCACAGGGGCAGACCGCTCCAGGCCAGTTCCAGGCAGAGGGCCTCGTGCAGGCGGCCCAGCAGGTTGCGGCCGGGCAGCAGGCGGTTGAGGCGCGTCGTCTGCCTGCCGAAGGTGATCGGCTTCGCTTTCTCGGGATCCAGGCCCGCCAGGCTCGCCGCCAGCAGGCGGGCGCTCTCCTCATCCCCCAGCTGGTCCACCAGCCCCAGCTCCAGGGCCTGGGCG
>JBIKTO010000109.1:0-7345 GCA_044348065.1 Cyanobium sp. | reverse complement strand
GGCCCTGGCATCGGGGAAATGCTCCCGGAACAGGGCCGCCGCCGAGGCGACGGCCTGGGCCAGCTCCAGGGAGCGAACCTGATCAGCGGCATTCATGGCCACCATCCTGATGCCCCCGGCCGGCCGGCGCCGGCCCGATCGGCAGTTGCGAACATGGGGGAGGTTGGCGATCGCCCCAGCACAGCGACCCGCCCCAGCGCCGACCACCACAAACCTTTCGGCTCCCATCCCCAGGCATAGGCTCGCCCGATTCCATCCGCCACCGGGCGCTCCATGGCCACCTACGAGAAGCTCACCGCCCCCAGCAGCGGCACGCCGATCCGCTTCGAGAACGGCCAGCCCGTGGTGCCCCACGATCCGATCATCCCCTTCATCCGCGGCGATGGCACGGGGGTGGACATCTGGCCCGCCACCCAGCGGGTGCTGGATGCGGCGGTGGCCAAGGCCTACGGCGGTGAGCGCCGCATCGAGTGGTTCAAGGTGTTCGCCGGCGATGAGGCCTGCGAGCTCTACGGCACCTATCAGTACCTGCCGGAGGACACCCTCACCGCCATCAAGGAGTACGGGGTGGCGATCAAGGGGCCGCTCACCACGCCGATCGGCGGCGGCATCCGCTCGCTGAACGTGGCGCTGCGCCAGATCTTCGACCTCTACTGCTGCGTGCGGCCCTGCCGCTATTACGAGGGCACCCCCAGCCCCCACAAGCGTCCGCAGGATCTCGATGTGATCGTGTATCGGGAGAACACCGAAGACATTTATATGGGCATCGAGTGGGAGGCCAGCGATCCGGTGTGCCTGGAGCTGATCCAGCACCTCAACGATGTGGTGATCCCGGCCAACGGCAAGCTGGGCAAGCGCCGTATCCCCGAGGGCTCGGGCATCGGCATCAAGCCGGTGAGCAGGCACGGCAGCCAGCGCCACATCCGCAAGGCGATCCAGCACGCCCTGCGGCTGGAGGGCGACAAGCGCCACGTGACGCTGGTGCACAAGGGCAACATCATGAAGTTCACGGAGGGTGCCTTCCGCGACTGGGGCTATGAGCTGGCCACCAGCGAGTTCCGGGCCGAGTGCGTCACCGAGCGGGAGAGCTGGATCCTCGACAACCTCGACCGCGATCCGGCGCTCACGATCGAGGCCAACGCCCGCAAGATCGACCCCGGCTTCGACGCGATGACGCCGGAGAAGCAGGCGGCGGTGTGCAATGAGGTGCGCGAGGTGCTCGACGCGATCGGCACCAGCCACGGCAACGGCCAGTGGAAGCAGATGGTGATGGTCGACGACCGCATCGCCGACAGCATCTTCCAGCAGATCCAGACCCGCCCGGCCGACTATTCGATCCTGGCCACCCTCAACCTCAACGGCGACTACATCTCCGATGCCGCCGCCGCCGTGGTGGGCGGTCTGGGCATGGCCCCCGGCGCCAACATCGGCGACAACGCGGCGATCTTCGAGGCCACCCACGGCACCGCCCCCAAACACGCCGGCCTCGATCGCATCAACCCGGGATCCGTGATCCTCAGCGGCGTGATGATGCTCGAGTTCATGGGCTGGCAGGAGGCCGCCGATCTGATCACCGCCGGGCTGAGCGCCGCCATCGCCAACCGGGAGGTCACCTATGACCTGGCCCGGCTGATGGAACCGCCCGCCGAGCCGGTGAGCTGCTCCGGCTTCGCCGAGGCGGTGGTGCGCCATTTCGGGGGGTGAGGGCCCGCCGACCCGGCCCGCTGGCTGCGCAGGTGCTCCCAGCGCCCGGCAAACTGCCTTCATGAGCGCCTCCTCCCCGCCGGCCCCCTCGCCCCTCCAGGCCGCCGACCCCTGCGTCCACTGCGGCTTCTGCCTGCCCACCTGCGCCAGCTACCGGGTGCTGGCCAGCGAGATGGATTCGCCCCGGGGCCGCATCCACACCCTCAAGGCGATCGAGGCCGGCGAGCTGCAGCTCGACGCCACGGTGGCGAAGCATTTCGACTCCTGCCTGGGCTGCTTCGCCTGCGTCACCGCCTGCCCCTCGGGCGTGCGCTACGACCAGCTGATCGAGGCCACCCGCCCGAAACTCAACGCCCCGGAGCTGCGCAGCCCGGCCCAGCGCGCCTTCCGGCGGCTGCTCTTCGCCCTGCTGCCCTATCCGGCGCGGCTGCGAGCCCTGCTTCAGCCCCTGCGGGCCTACGCCGGCACACCCCTGCAATCCCTGGCCAGGAGCAGCGGCTTCACCCGCCTGTTCGGCCCCCAGATCGCCGCCATGGAGCGGTTGCTGCCCCCCCTGTCGCCGGAGGCCTTCCGCGACGACCTGCCGCTGGTGGTGCCCGCCGTGGGCGAGCGGCGGGCGCGGGTGGGCCTGGTGCTCGGCTGCGTGCAGCGCCTGTTCGATCCAGCCGTCAACGCCGCGGCGGTGCGCGTGCTCAGCGCCAATGGCTTTGAGGTGGTGATACCGCCCGCTCAGGGCTGCTGCGGTGCCGTCACCCACCACCAGGGCGAGGAGGCGCACACCCGGGAGCTGGGACGCGCCCTGATCGAAAGCTTCGCCGCGGTGGTGGGGCCCGGCAAGTCCGCCGGTGCGGAGCCGCTCGACGCGATCCTGGTGGCCGCCTCCGGCTGCGGCCACACCCTCAAGGCCTACGGGGAGCTGCTGGCGGGCGATCCGGAAGCGGGTCCCTTCGCCGGCCGCGTGGCCGACATCCAGGAGTACCTGGCGCGCCAGGGGCTGCGCGACGACTTCCTGGCGGCCCTGCAACCGCTCCGCCATCCCGACGGCTCGCCCGCCAGCGCCGAGCGGCCCGTGCGCCTGGCGTACCACGACGCCTGCCACATGCTCCACGGCCAGGGCATCCGCGACCAGCCCCGCGGCCTGCTCCGCCAGATCCCCCACGTGCAGATCCGCGAGGCCACTGAGGCGGGCGTGTGCTGCGGCAGCGCCGGCATCTACAACCTGGTGCAGCCCGAGGAGGCCGCCGAGCTCGGCCGGATCAAGGTGGCCGACCTCAGCGGCACCGCCGCCGACCTGGCGGTGAGCGCCAACATCGGCTGCACCCTGCAGATCCGTCAGCACATGCCCGGGGCCGATCGGCCGATCCCCGTGCGCCATCCGGTGGAGCTGCTGGCCGAGAGCTTCGCCGGGCCGGAGTAATCCGTCGGCGGGCAGCGGCGGTCCTCAGTCCCCCTCCATCCGCCGCCACGCCGCCACCAACCCCTCGGCGTCGCCCAGATTCCCGGGAAAGGTGATCACGGGCAGATCAACCCCGCCCGCCCCCAGCGGCGCCAGCACCAGCGACAGCCCCGGCGCGATCTGCCCCTGCAGCTCCACTGCCGCCAGCTCCAGCCCCTCGGCCAGCAGCGTGTGGCTGGTGATGCCCCCCTTGCTGATCAGATAGCCCAGCCGCGGCGCCAGGGAGGCGGCCAGCCGCGCCATCAGGCCGGCGAGGGCCAGCCCGAGGGCCCGCCGCTCGGCGGGGTGGCGGCAGAGCACCTCGCCGCGGCTGGTGTGCAGCACTGGCGTGCGGCCCGCCGCCAGCACGGCCTCCAGGGCTGCGCGCCACTCCGCCTCCAGGGAGGCCAGCAGCCGGTCGGGCAGGGGGCCCTCCAGCACCCGCTGCACGCGGGCCACCGGGATCTCCACGGCCCCGCAGCCCGGTTCGGCCAGCAGCCGCGCCAGCTGGGCGTCGGCCAGGGGCACGTGGGAGCCCACCAGCACCAGCCCCGGCAGCCCCGCCCCGTCGGGGCCCCGCCGCCGCAGGCCCGCCAAGGCCGCGGCATCGCGGGGTGGCGGCGGCAGGTCCGCCAGGCCGTTGAGCAGGGAGGCGGCGCTCTGGAACAGGAAGCGGCGGGGGCGCCCCCAGCGCTCCGCCGCGTCCGCGGCGACGAGCTCCCGCACCGCCGCCCCCAGGGCCGCCAGCTGGCTCGGCTGCTCCGCGTCCACCGCCACCATGGCGTTGCCGCAGAGTGCCGCCAGGCGCTGGCGCAGGCCCGCGCCGCCGGCCTCCAGCTCCGCCAGGCCGATCCGCGCCACCGCCGCGGCCGGGATGCGGTCGCCGCTCTTCTCCGCCACCCAGTCGGGCAGATGGCTGTTGCGGTAGCCGAACAGCCGGTCGCGGGCGAACTCGCTCTCATGCACCGGCCGGCCGTGCAGCCGGTGCACGCCGTCGACGGTGGTGCGCCCCCCCTCCAGGAAGGCGGGCACCAGCAGGGTGGCGTCGAAGGGGCCCAGCTCCGCGGCGATCACCCCCACCTCCAGGGGGAAGTGGCCGCGCAGGGTGGAATCGCCCCGGCTCACCACCAGCCAGGGCCTGGCCAGGGCCGCCAGGGCCGGCCGCAGGGCCCGGCAGATCTCCCGCACCCTGGCCTCCGCCTGGGCCGGTGCCAGGGCGCGGGTGTTCGCCAGCAGAAACAACAGCGGCGAGGGGTGGGCCAGGCCCGCCGCCAGGCTGGCGGCATCCCAGCGCAGCAGCAGCGGGCAGCTGTGCACGGTCTGGGAGCCGGTGGGATCGTCGTCGATCACCACCACCTTCAGCCCGGCGGCCGCCATCCGGGCCCCCTGCCCCGCCGCCATCCCCGCCGCCGCCTGCGCCATGGCACCATCGTGCCGTGATGCGTCCCGAGGCCCACGAACTGCCGGAGCTGGTGCGGGACCTGCACCGGCAGGGCCGCGCCTGGCTGCCGGCCGGCCTGGGCAGCCGCCTCGACTGGGGCCCGCCCCTGCGCCAGCCCTGCGAAACCGTGAGCTGCGCCCGGCTCGATCGGATCGTCGAGCACAACCCCGGTGACTTCACCATGACGGTGGAGGCGGGCGCCCCCCTGGCGGCGGTGCAGGAAGCCCTGGCCCCCCATCGCCAGTGGCTCGCCCTCGATGCCCCCTGGGGGGAGGCGGGGGGCAGCGTCGGCGGCCTGGTGGCCCGCGGCATGGCCGGTGGCTACCGCCAGCGCTATCTGGGGGTGCGCGACCAGCTGATCGGCCTGCGCCTGCTGCGGGCCGACGGGGTGGCGGCCCGGGCCGGTGGCCGGGTGGTGAAGAACGTGGCCGGCTACGACCTGATGCGCCTGTTCACCGGCAGCTGGGGCTCCCTCGGCCTGATCACCGAGCTGACCCTGCGCACCCTGCCGCTGCCGGTCCATCGCCGCGGTCTGCTGGTGCAGGGGCCGCCCGAGGCGCTGGCTTCCCTGGCCCGCTGGCTGCTCGGCTCCTCCCTCACCCCCGAGCGGGTCGATCTCTGGAGCGCTCCCCTCGCCGCCGCCGGCCTGGAGGCCCAGCCCCTGCTGCTGATCGCCCTGGCGAGCGTGGCGGCCGAGAGCCTCGACGAGCAGGCCGCCGCGATCGCCGAGCGCAGTGCCCTGCCCCTGCGACCGGTCGCGGCGGCGGATCTGCCGGCCCTGCTGGCGGTCGCCCGCGGCGGCGCCCCCACCGACTGGCTGCTGCGGCTCGGGGTGCGCCCCGATCGGGCCTTCGATCTGCTGGCGGCCCCGGAACTCACCGGCCTGCCCGTCGATCTGGCCGCGGGCAGCGGCCTCGGCCTCGCCTGGGCACCCGCTGCGCTTCTGGCCAGTAGCCGGGTGGAGGACCTGCGGCGGCGCTGCCGGGATCTGGGGGGCTGGCTCACCGTGCTGCGGCAGCCGGCCGGCTCCAGCCTGCCCGCCTGGAGCGACGCCCCGGCCCGCCAGTTGATCGAGGCGGTCAAGCGCCAGTTCGATCCCCTCCACCAGCTGGCCCCCGGTCGCCTGCCCGGGGTGGCCGCACCGTCGCCGCCAGCGGCGGGCGGCCTTCAGAGTTCGCTGACGCTGTAGCGGGCCTTCAGCTCCAGGCTCTCGCCGGCGGCCAGCTCCAGTCGCCCTTCGCCGCTGATCAGGGCCCCCCGCGGGCCGGTCCACGGCTCCAGGCAGAGCATCGGCCGCGGCGGATCCGTCCAGATCACCACCCGATCGAAGGGGGGGCTGCTCTCCAGGGTGATGGTGCGGCCCGCCGCCGGGTCGAGCAGCCGCACCGGCCCGCTGGCCGCGCAAATCAGGTCGACGCCGCGCCCGAGCTCCTGCAGCCGGCTGTGGGTGTCGGCCGGCTCCATGGTGTGATGATCGAGGCAGTGGGCGGGCAGGCCCACCAGGTCGACCGCCGCCGGGTCGCTCACCGCCAGATAGGGGTGCAGCCCCAGGCTGAAGGGCATCACCTCGCTGTCAGGCTCACCGCGGTGCTGCACCCGGGCGGTGATCGCCAGGGCCTCGGGCTCCAGGCGGTACTCCAGCTCCAGGCGGAAACGGAAGGGGAACTGGGCGCGGCTGGCCGCGTCGTCCTCAAGCACAAGACGCACCCCCGGGTCGTCCAGCTCTGCCAGAGCCCAGGCCATGGTGCGGGCAAAGCCGTGCTGGGGCAGCTGGAAGTGGCCCTGGGGCAGGGGCAGGGTGTCGTTGGGCAGGTTGCCGCAGATCGGGAACAACACCGGCACGCCGCCCCGCACCGACAGGGAGGGATCGGCGAAGCGCTCGGCGTCGAAGTACAGCAGCTCCCGCCCGCCGCAGCGCCAGCCGCTCAGCAGGCCGCCCCGCTCGGGCACCAGCCGCAGCAGATCCCCGCTGGCGGGATCGCTGTACAACCAGTGGTCGTAGGGCTCAGAGGCGCGGGCCAGCGGCATGGGCGGGCGATGACTCCGCGCCGACCCTAGCCGCGTCCGCCGGAGGCGACCCGGCCGGCAGGTCGGCCAGCCAGTCCAGCAGCGCCGCATTCACCTGGGCGGGCACCTCATCGTGGGGGCAGTGGCCCGCCTCCAGCACCACCTCGCGGGTGTCGGCCGGGGCGTGGCGCTGGAAATTCGCCCGCCGGCCGGCGGCGTTGATCCAGGGATCGCGGATCCCCCAGAGCAGCAGCAGCGGCGCCTGAAGCTCGGCGAACAGCTCATCGAGCGGCCGGCCCCGGGGGATGTCGAACACCGTGCGGAACACCCCGAAGGCGCCCGGGTCGAGGGAGGGGCGGCGAATCGCCTCCACCAGCTCCTCATCCACGTTGGTGCGATCGATGTACACCTGGTTCAGGGTGCGGCGGATGGTGGCCGGCCGGCGCAGGTTCTCGAACAGCAGCCGCTGCAGCACCGGGCTGCGCAACAGGGCGGCGCCGATGGTGCGGCGGCTGATCGCGCCCCAGCCCTGCGGCTCCACTTGCTCGTCGCGGAACGGTCCGGCGGCGTTGACCAGCACCACCCCGGCGGCCTGGGGCCCGAGGGCGGCGCCGGCGGCCAGGGCCGCGTAGCCGCCGAGGGAGTTGCCCACGAGCACGGTGGGCCGGCCGATCCGCTCGCGCACGTAGGCGCTCAGCTGGTCGCGCCAGAGATCGCCGCCGTAGGCCGGACCCTGGGGTTTGGCGCTGCGGCCAAAA
>JBIKTO010000107.1:0-7386 GCA_044348065.1 Cyanobium sp. | reverse complement strand
GGGGAGGATCTGGCGGCTGGGGGCTTCGCCGACGCCGACCTCGCCCGCTCCGCCCTCCAGGACGACGCCATCCGGCAGGGGTGGCAGGAGGCGATCCGCCGCTTCGAGCAGGAGGGAACGGGCCTGGCGGCCCTGCTGGCGGCGCCGGAGCTGCAGGATCTGCCCGAGCTCCGTCCGGACACCGCGGCGGTGGCGGCAGGCTTGCTGGCGGCGGATGGGGCGCGCACCCGGGCGCTGGAGCGGCGCACCCGCGCCGAAGCGGCCCGCCAGGAGCTGGCGCGCCTGCTGGATCTTCACCGCGCCGCCTCCCTGGAGCTGCGGCAGCGACGCGAGCGGCAGGAGCTGGTGGGCGTCGTGGCCGACCGCTGCCAGGGCCGCAGCCACCCCCACATCTCCCTGCAGCGCTGGGTGCTCTCCGCCTACCTGGAGGAGATCTGCCGTTTTGCCAACCTGCGGCTGGAGCTGATGACCGCCGGCCGCTACCAGCTGCGCCTCAGCGATGTGGAGGGGCGCCGCGGGGTGAAGGCGGGCCTGGGGCTGCGGGTGCTCGATGCCTACACCGGCGAGGAGCGGGAGGTCTCGAGCCTCTCCGGCGGGGAAACGTTTCAGGCCTCCCTGGCCCTGGCCCTCGGCGTGGCCGACACGGTGCAGGCCCACAGCGGCGGCGTCGCCCTGGAAACCCTGTTCATCGACGAGGGCTTCGGCACCCTCGATCCCGACAACCTGCAGCTGGCGATGGACGAGCTCGACCGCCTCCGCCAGGGCGGCCGCATGGTGGGGATCATCAGCCACGTGGGCGCCCTGCGGGAACGCATCCGCCAGGGCATCGAGGTGGTGGCCAGCGAGCGCGGCTCCCGGGTGCTGGTGGGGCCCACCGCACCGCCATCGCTAGCGTGATGCCAAGGGAATCCGCACCGATGACCCGCAAGCCCGTCCAGGATTTCTTTCTCTTCCTGCTCGGCTCCGGCCTCTTCGCCGCAGGGATCTTTCTGTTCACCAGCCAGGTGAGCGTGGGATCGGGTTTGGGGCTCGGCGGACGCCTGGGCGGCTACGGCCTGCTCTTCGGGGGGTTCCTGCCCTCCGGCGCCAGCCGCGGCTTCGGGCTGCTGATGATCCCCTTCGCCGTCGGTGTCGCCCTGCTGCTGGCGGGCAGCCTGCGCCGCCTCGGCTGGTTCCTGATCTGGGCCACCTCCGCGGCCCTCGGAGCGGGCATCCTGCAGAGCCTGATCTTCGATTTCCGCCCCGCCAGCCTCTGGAGCCTGCTGGTGATGGTGTTCATGATCGGCGGTGGCGCCGGCCTGATGTTCCGCTCCCTGCGCGGCTATCCCGAAGACCAGGAGACCGGGGGGAGCGAATCCCGCCGGGCCCAACCCCAGGAGGATGAAGCCCGCGAAGCCGCCGAGGCGCGGCGCGAACTGCTGGAACTGCGCCAGGAACTGGACCAGCTCAAGGCACGCCTCGCCCGCGACGACCTCAGCCAGCCCGATTGACCTCCGCGGCTGGCCTGGTTGAGGCCCGACTGCGACCGCCTGCCGCCCCGTAGGGTGGGCCCGATCCGCAGGGAGCCGGTCATGCGCGTGGTGCCGATCCATCTGCAGGCGGGCAGCGACCTACGGGTGAGCCTGGAGCAACTGGCCGCTGAGCAGGGCAGCGCCGGCTTCGTCCTCGGGGTCGTCGGCAACCTCTCCCGGGCGGCCTTCCAGTGCCCCGGCCAGGGCGGCCCCAGCGTGCTGGAGGGCGACCTGGAGATCATCACCCTGCAGGGCACCATCGCCCCGGGGGGCGTGCACCTCCACCTCAGCCTCTCCGACGGCGATTGCCAGGTGTGGGGGGGACACCTGGAACCCGGAACGCTCGTGAAGAGCGGCGCGGATCTGCTGGTGGGTCTGCTGGAGGGCTCCATTCCCAGCGCGGCGCCCGCCGCTGCCGACGCCACCACGCCCGCGAGCGCAATCGCCCGCACCACCGCCTCGGAGCCGCGCCTGGAGATCGCCGTGCTGCCGGGCTGTCCCTTCTCCGCCCGGGCGCTGCGCATGCTGCGCACCCTCGGCATCCCCCATCGGCTGGAGAGCGTCGAGAGCCCCGAGCAGCGGCAGGAGGTCGCCGCGCGCAGCGGCCGCACCAGCTTTCCCCAGATCTTCATCGACGGCGAAGCGATCGGCGGCTACGACGACCTGGCCGATCTCCATCACCAGGGGGCCCTGGAGCCGTTGCGCCACGCCTGAGTGCCTCCCGGCCGCTCCCGCAGAATGAAGCCATCCGAACGTCCGCGGCCGCGATGCTCGATCCCAACGCCAGCGACCTTGATCTGCTGCGCCTCGTCTGCGCCGTGGCCTGGTGCGATGGCGACTTCAGCGACGACGAACGCCGCCTGCTGAGCCGCCTGGTGGCGCGCTACCTCTCCCCGCCGGAGGGGACCGGGCCCTCCCCCGCCGCGGTGGACGGGATCGCCTCCCAGGCCGCCTCCCTCGAGCTGCTCGACACCCTTCCCCAGGCCCTGCAGACCCCCGAAGACCGGCAGCTGGCCGTCAAGCTGGCCTACATGATGGTGCGGGTCGGCCGGGCCCCCGGCGATGACCAGGCGATCAATCCCCAGGAGAAACAGGCCTACCGCCGGCTGGTGGACGGCCTCGGCCTCAGCGAGGACGAGCTGAAGGCCATTGAATGGGCCGGCGAGCAGGAGCTCCGCGCCCACAGCGGCGGCCTGCTGGCTCTGCTGCGCCAACGGTTCGGTGGCCTCGAGTCCTGGTCGGAGGAGGAGCTGCGCGAGGAGCCGGGCGCGCCGCGGTGGTGATGGCCGGCCGTCGTCCGTCCCTGCTGGCCCTCGCTGCGCTGCTGATGGGTTGCGGCGCGGTGCTGCCCCTTCCACCGGGCGATGGGGCCGGGTCCCAGGCCACGGGCGCCGCCGTCGCCAGCGGCTCGCCGCCACCGACCGTGGCACTCCCCAGCGTGGCCTCCCTCCCCCGGTCCCCCGACGGTCGTCACTACCCCCTGCTGCCCGCCGATCCCGCCGCCCTGGCGGCGCTGCTGGCCCGGGTCGAGCAGGCCCTGCGCGACCCCGCCACCCCGGAGGCGGAGCTGCCGGCCCTGGGCCACCAGCAGCAGGTGATCTATCGGGTGCTCGCCCACCGTGCCCCCCTGGCGGAGCAGGTGCGCCTCCAGCTGCCGGAGCGCTGGCGGCCGGTCTTGGATCGGCACCTGCGGGCCCGGCGCGCCTTCCTCGCCATGCACCGTCCGCCCCGGCCGGCGAATGTGCCCGCCTGGCGGATCATCCGGCCGGAACCGGCTGAACACCTGCTGCGCTACTACCGCGAAGCGGCCGCCGCCACCGGCATCCCCTGGCAGGTGCTGGCCGCCGTCAACCTGGTGGAGAGCGGCATGGGTCGCATCGACGGGGTCTCCGTCGCCGATGCCCGCGGCCCGATGCAGTTCCTGCCCTCCACCTGGGCCGAGCCGGGCATCGGCCGCGGCGGCGACATCCGCGATCCCCGCACCGCCATCCACGCCGCGGCCCGCTACCTGGTGCGCCGCGGCGGCCTGAAGGACATCCGCCGCGGCCTGTGGGGCTACAACAACAGCGACAACTACGGCCGCGGCGTGCTCGAGTACGCCGCCCTGCTGAAGGACGATCCCGCCGCCTACCGGGGCCTGTACCACTGGGAAATCCATTACGCCGCCGCCGGCGGCGACCTGTGGCTGCCCCTCGGCTACCGCCAGGCGCGGCCCATCCCTGTCAGCCTGTTCCTGCGCCAGATGCCCGCCGCCCGGCCACCGCAGGGATCATCGGGCTACTGATGAACGAGCCACCACAAACCCCGCCGATCGGACGATGACCCAGCTCCAGGCGATCAACATCGCCAAGGTGACCACGATCTTCGCCCTGGCGATTCCGGCCGTGGTGCTCGGCCTGCGGAGCGAGCGGGTGGTGCTCTACCTGGCCCTGCACATCAGCTACTGCATCTGGTGGCTGGTGGAGCAGTGGCTCCTGCCGGCGCGGCGTGAGCAGATCTTCCGCGATCCGATCGGCCCTGGCCTGCTGGTGGTGATGGTGCTCTATGTGGGGGTGTTCTTCGCCCTGCCGGGCTGGCTGGCGATGGCCAACCCCGCTCCTCTGGCCCCCTTCACCCTCGCCCTGGCGGTGGTGATGTTCACGTTCGGCTCCTTGATCAACACCACCGCCGACGTGCAGAAAACCACGGCCAAGGCGCTGGGGGCCACCCTGGTGGAGGACGGCAGCTGGCGGCGGCTGCGCCATGTGAACTACCTGGGAGATCTGATCCGCTACGCCAGCTTCGCGGTGTTGGCGGGATCCCCGTGGGCCTGGCTGCTGCCTGCCGCGATCCTGCTGGGCTACCTGCCTCGCATCAACGCCAAGGAGGAGAGCATGGAGCAGCGCTATCCGGGTTTCGCCGCCTATCGGGCCCGCAGCTGGCGGCTGCTGCCAGGGATCTGGTGATCGCAAGCGGTCGGGCGTTCAGTAGTCGTGGCGGCCAAGCAGCAGATCGCGGGCCCCATTGATCGCCTGCATGGTGGCGTGAACCCCACCGCGGTCGGGGTGATGCTCGGCCGCGGCGCTCTTCCAGGCCTGGTTCACGCTGGCAACTCCGATGCGACCGGAGAGCGGCAGGCCCAGCCGCTGGCGAGCCACGATGGCATCAACGTCCGGATGTTTGCCCAGCGGTCCCCAATCCGCGGCACTCAGGCGGCTCTGGCTGCGCCGACGGCGTTTCGCCGCCGGGCGGCGAACCTGGGATTCGGCCGCGAAACCGCGACCCATGGGCACGTCGCTGGGATCGGGCCGACGGCGCTGACGGGCCGGCGGCCGGTCCAGGAGAAGGACGGCGCCGCCAGAGGGCGGGTTCATGGGGAGGGGATCAGGCGGCGTCCGCGCTGATCGCGTCGAGAATCGAGCGGCTCAGCTGCTCGATGTTGAGGCCCTCGTCCATGCCGGCGTCAGCGATGGCGCCAGCTTCCATGGCCTGCTCGGGCTCCAGGGCCACCTCAGGGGCGATCTCGGTGGCGAGGGCCGCCGCCAGTGGCGCCGGGGTGGCTTCCGGGCGGGGGCCGGCCAGGGCCGGTGCCATCATCGCCAGGGCCAGGCCCAGCAGGGCGGCGAAGAAGAAGGAGAGGGCGCGCATGGAAACGGTTGCGGTCCACCCGTTCTACACCGCCCAGCGCCACTAGCCCAGCAGGGGGAGGCGCAACACCACCTCGGCACCTCCAAGGGGGGAACGGCGGAAATCGATCGTGCCGCCGTGGTTATCGAGGGTGGTGCGCACCACGTAGAGCCCCAGGCCGGTTCCCTCCTCCTTGGAGGAGCGCAGCACGGTGGTATCCGGCGGCTGGCTGCCGAAACCCGGGCCGCTGTCCCCCACCGCCAGTTCAACGCAGTGGTCCTGGCGGCGCAGCTCCACCCGGATCCGCCGCGGGCCATCGGGCTGGGCCTCGGTCGCCTGCAGGGCGTTGCGCAGCACATTGCTGACACAGATCTGCAGCTGGGCCTCATCACCCTCGATCAGGCAGGGGCGGGTCAGCCCGATCCGCTCCACCTCCACCCGTCGCAGCTTCGGCAGCAGGTAGAGCAGGGCGCTGCCGATGACATTGCTGAGATCCACCGGGCGCAGATCCGTCTGGACATTGCGCAGCAGCATGCGCATCGTCTCGATCGTGGAGTGCATCCGCTCCGCTTCCTCGATCAAGGTGCTGAGCAGCGGCCGCACCGTGTCCTGCCAGGGGGTATCGGCGTTGCTCTGCTCCAGTCGCGCCATCGCCATCTGGCAGTGCAGAAGGATGATGCTCAGGGGCTGGTTGATCTCATGGGCGATCGCCGCCGCCGTGAGGCTGGTCTTGAGCTTCTGCTGCAGCACCCGCCGCTGATGGAGCACCATCCGCTGCTCCCGCTGGTGGGCGGCCATCGCCGCCTCCTCGGCCCGGCGCTTGTCGGTGAAGTCGAAGTTCACACCGGTCACCCGCATCGGTCGGCCCGTCGCATCGCGGGTCATCAGGGCGCTGGAGCGAATGTGGCGCACCTCCCCATCGGGCCGGATGATGCGGAAGCGTTGTTCGAGCACCCCGTCGCTGGCCTCCCAGCTCTGGCGCAGGCTGCGGGCCTTCTCCCCCTGGTCCTCCGGGTGAAGAAAGGCCTCCCAGGCTTCACCGGTGGCGCTGAACTCCTCGCGGCTGATGCCGTAGATCCGCAGCATCTCATCGTCCCAGTGGGGCCGGTCGGCCACCAGGTCGTATTCCCAGAAGCCGATGCCATCGGCCCGGGCGGCCAGGCGCATGCGTTCGTTGGCGCGCTCCAGTTCCTGCTGGGCCCGCCGCCGCTCGGTCACATCCAGCAGGGTGCCGACCGCCCGCTTCGGCGTCCGGTCCTGCCCATCCCATTCCACGACCCGGCCGCGGTCGAGCATCCATCGCCAGGAGCCATCCCGATGGCGAAGGCGGTATTCCATCTCCACCCGCTCCGAATCCCGCTTGTTGAGCACGGCGGCCATCACCCGCGGCGCATCCTCCGGATGCAGCCGGGTTCGCCACTCCTCCATGGTGGGCAGCCAGCTGTTGGGCTCGTAGCCCAGGTTGCGCAGATAGCTGGCGGAGTAGAGCACCCGGCCGCTGGGGATGTGGATGTCGTAGACGCCGATGTCGGCCGAGTCGGTGGCGATCTGCCAGCGATCGCTCACCATCGCCGGCGGATGAGCGGCCGCCCCCAGCGGCGGGCGAGCGGGGTGATCCGCCAGCTGGACAAGCAGCCGACACAGCGCTCCCCCCTCGCTCCGCAACGCGGAGAGGCTGAGGGTGACCAACTCGGAGGCGTGCTGGGACGGGGGAAGACGGAGCGTGAGGCTGGCGTGGTCCGCGCCGCCGCGGGCCAGCTGCTCCACCAGCTCCAGGGCCCGTTGCCGATCATCCCCAAGGGACGGCAGCATCGCGGTCCAGTGACAGCCCAGCAATTGCGCCGCGTCTTGGCCGAGCTTGTGTTGCAGGGCTGGGGTGATCCGGATCAGGCGCCCCTCCCGGTCGGCCAGCGCCATGGCCACGGCCGTGCTCTCCAGGATCAGCTCCAGCAGGGGCTGGGCCAGATCGTGCCCGCGGCTCGGCTGGCCCTGCCGTCGGGTGGTGACAATCCGCTCCTCCATGCTGGGACGGTAAGTGGATCGCGGCGGCGCTGCTGGGCCGGAACCGGGACCGGGGCGCGTCATGCCGCGGCGCTCAATCCCGGAGCGCCGCATCGCCCACCTGCCGCAGATGCCGGCAGCCGAGCACGGCGGCGGCCTGGCGGTAGTGCTTGAACTCCAGCCAGTTGTGATCCGGATCGATCAGGAAGAAGGTGTGGTGCTCCAGCTCCTCGCCCGCATAGCGGCGCTTGGGCTCCACCCCGAAGCG